>CAYYGS010000139.1:0-7040 GCA_964471335.1 uncultured Jutongia sp. | reverse complement strand
GTCGCCATGATGTTGAAGAATTATGGATACCGTGTCGTGGATCTGGGAAAGGATGTTCCGGCAGAGGAGATTCTGGCGGCGGCAGAGAGGGAAAAGGCGGATATTATTGCGCTGTCGGCTCTGATGACAACGACTATGATGGAAATGAAAGGTGTGGTAGAGCTGGTGCGCAGCCGACAGATGGACGTGAAGGTGATTGTCGGTGGAGCCGTGATTACGCAGGGTTTTGCGGATGAGATTGGAGCAGATGGTTATTCGGAGGATGCACAGGCGGCAGTGGGGTTAGTACAGCAGTTACTGCAGAATATGGAGGATTAGTATGGAACAAAAGGTGATCGTTGATGTGGTGATTCCGGTGTACCGGCCGGAGCGTTCGTTTCAGGCGTTGATCCGCCAGTTGATGAGGCAGACAGTGCCGCCGCATCATATCTATTTATTGCAGACGGTGGAGCAGGAAGGGGGAACGACGATCCGGCCAGAGGATGAGAGGATCTCTGTACACCCTGTATTGAAAAAGGAGTTTGATCATGGCGGGACGAGACATTTTGGCGCGTCCCTTGCAATAGAGCGGTGGCAGGAGGAGAGAGGGGAGAGCGCAGCGCAGGAGAAGCAATACCTTCTGTTTATGACACAGGATGCGATGCCAAAGGATCCCAAGCTGATAGAATGTCTGCTGCAGCCCTTTCAGGATACCCGGACGGCCATTGCCTATGCGAGACAGCTTCCGCGGGAAAATGCGGATGTGGTCGAGCGGCTGACAAGACTTCACAATTATCCGGAGGAGGATCATTTTCAGACGCAGGATGATCTGGAGGAGCTGGGGATTAAGACATGGTTTTGTTCTGATGTCTGTGCGATGTACCGGTGTGATGTATATCAGGAGATGGGTGGATTTGTTCATCCTACGATCTTTAACGAAGATATGATTATGGCGTCTAAGGTGATTTCTGTAGGATATCAGGTGGCATACTGTGCGGAGGCAAGGGTGATCCATTCCCACAGTTATACGTGCTGGCAGCAGTTTCACCGCAATTTTGATCTGGGAGTGTCCCATCGGCAGTACAGGGACATTTTTGAGGCAGTTTCTTCGGAAAAGGAGGGGGCTGGGTATGCAGGAAAGCTTTTAAAGTATCTGCTTCGGCATGGAAAGCTTTGGACCGCCTTTTATTTTGCCATGCAGTGTGGATTTAAACTATTTGGCTACAGGCTGGGAAAATGCTACGACAAGCTGCCCAGGCGGTTTGTGCTGGCATGTACGATGAGCCCGGATTATTTTGAAAGGACGGGGGCTTAGATGGACTGTATTGAAATCAGAAGGCTGGAGGTATTTGCAAAGCATGGGGTGCTTCCGGAGGAAAATATGCTCGGTCAGAAATTTCTGATATCGGTTTCCCTTTCGGTCGATACCCGCAAGGCAGGGCAGACTGACGACTTGGAAAAATCTGTTAATTATGGGCGTGTGGCGGAGAGGATCAAGGAAATTACGGAAAATAATACGTTTCGTCTGATTGAACGGCTGGCGGAAGTGATTGCACGGGAGCTTCTGATGGAATTTCCATCGGCAGAGCAGATCGAAGTCGAAGTGGAAAAGCCGTGGGCTCCGGTATTGCTCCCGCTGGAGACAGTGTCTGTCAGGATCAGCAGGGGATGGCACACCGTGTATCTTAGTATTGGTTCCAATTTGGGAGATAAGCAGGCGCATTTACATCAAGTGCTGGAATCATTGGGAGCGGAACCGCACAGCAGGGTGGAACGCGTATCATCTTTTCGTGTGACCGAGCCGGTAGGCGGTGTAGAGCAGGATGATTTTCTGAATGCCGCTGTATGTATCAGGACGCTGCTCTCGCCGGAGGAGTGTCTGGAATGGATCGGAGAGTTGGAGAGGGAACAAAAAAGGGAGCGCACCATTCACTGGGGCCCCCGTACAATTGATGTTGATATTTTATTGTATGACAAAGAGATTATCCAGACACCGGAGCTGACGGTTCCTCATCGGGAAATGTGTCAACGCCGGTTTGTCCTGGAACCTATGGCAGAGATCGCACCCTATGAACTCCATCCGGTAACGGGGGAGACGATGCTGGAGCTGTTCCAGAGGATAATTTCCTGATTCCTATGCGGCGGTAAAGCCTCCATGGTTGAAGTCCCAAAGACAAGTCTGAGAAGTGTTATCAGGGTTTGAATTCCTGAATTTGCTCGGAGGATGTGTCCATCACATAGAGCTCGCTTCCGTCAAATGTCTCGAAGAACAGGTGATTTCCTATAATATGAAAGAAATTATAGTTGCCCTCCCGCAGCAGGGTATGAGTGCCGGTGGCGGTGTCCAGTGCATACAGGCCGTTTTCTGTGCCGTTGTCGAGCTGGTAATAAACCGTTTCCCCGTTTTCACTGATATTGTAGGTTGCAATACGCTCCTGTGTCAGATGTGTCAGATTGCTGCCGTCCATATCCAAACGGCACAGTGTATAATCGTTTTCCAGATCCATGCAGTACAGAGCATTGTTGCTATAGGAAAGACTGGTGAAATTACCCTCGCAGAGAACGCGGGAGGCACTTCCATCCAGATTCATGGCGTAGATATTGTGATCCCTTGCCACACCGGTATAGTAGATCGTGTTATCGCGGATGACCTGCGGAGAAGCGCCCTGTTCCAAAAGCATTGTGTCCTCCTTGCCGTCGATACCGACGCGGTAGAGCTGCAGTCCTTTTTCTTTGTCATAATGCTGATAATATACTTCATTGCCAAAAAGATTGACTGTCTGTGTGGGATTGCTGTAGAGCTGTCCCAGATTTTTACCGTTTTTGCGGATGCGATAAAGCCCTGTAGTACTCAGGGAGAGGATTGCTGCATTGTCCGCGCCTTTCTTGTCGTTTCGGCGGGTATAGAAAATATAATTTCCTGCAGCATTGATATAGCTGACATTATCACGGTATATTTTTTTGGAATGTTCCAGATTCATATCCATAGAGTAGAGTGCATTCTCGTCGTAGGGATTGGCAAAGTAAATCGTGCCATCGCACTCTGTAAATAATCCTCCGTTCAGCAGATTCGTACTGGTATTGCCTGTTGTCTGCGGATCAGCGTATGGCCTGACGCCGGTGATCCACCACATGTAAACAAATGCGGCGAGAAGAATAAGTATAATGAAAATCGCAATTATGCGATTGCGTACGGTATGTTTTTTCCTGGTTATCTCGTTATTTTCGTTCAATGGTTCCTCCTCCAATCAACAGTTTCTCTTTGCAGACCGATTTCCCTTCCTGTTATTATAAAGCTTCCAACGAGGAATTGCAATCCACCGATACTGATTTATGAGAATAAATTCGAAACTGTTATTTTTCATGGGAGAAGATAAGGCATACCCCGTTCTACATCGCTTGGAACTGACGTAACCATTCCGTTATTTTTTCTGCCGTTCCTGTAACTGCAAGAATAGGCTTCCCGTATTTTTTTAGCAGCGTGATGTAATCTTCGGAAGAATAGGAAGCGTGTTCTTTCACCCATTTTGCATTCAGCATTGCTCCACCGAAAAAGACTCTGTCTTTCTTTGTGTTGATGCACTTTTGAAACATTGCGTCTACCTTTGTGTTGATTTTTTCCTTGGATGTCTGGCTGCGAAGCAGCATTCCAAGCAGTCCCTTTTTCTGTTGAAATTCTTTTGATGTCAAATCATTTTGATAAAGAAGTGCGTCCTTCATGGAAGTTGCCGCACCGCCGAAAAGCAGTAGTCCTGCGGTATTGAAATTGCCTGTTGACTGAAATGTTCCCCGCTTATCGTATCGGACACATACAAATCCAAGCCCTGCAAAAAATTCAGCAAATTTCTTGTATAAATCCGTTCGAAAACCTTTTTCATTTCCGTCACGGTCTGTTTTCCCTGTTCCCATAATTATCACAATAGCAGGGGACAATTTGTCTTTGCCTGTATATGTAATGGTTGCCCCGATGCTTACTGCTCCTGGTATGGTTATTTGTTCTTCTTTTAATGAAGTAGTCATTGATTTTCCTCCCCTACAGGTGCGGAAATAAAAGAAATGCTCCTTTTCTTCCCATCTGTTTTTTCTCCGTATTTATCCATAACAGCACCGATCTCCTGCAGGAATGCGTCAAATTCCTCATCTGTCAGACAGAGCATACGAGTTCTCAGGCCAAGTCGGTCTTTTCCGGGATCTGCATTTGGTTCCGTGCTGTATTTTTGGAATCTGGCATAAAGCTCCATTAAAAACTGGTATGCCACATCTGCAATACTGCTATTTTCAAGCGATGTGAATTTATCTTTATTGATCATAAGCAGCCTTTCCAGACTGCCTCTGATTTTCCGTTCTTCCTTTACAAGCAATACTTCTTCTTTGAGCAAAGTATTGATATGACGATACAGCGTAGGAGACGGAATGTCATTCAGGGTTTCTGAAATCTGTTTTGTTGTGGCTTCTCCGTGAATCTGCAAATATTGCATTACCTGTATTCTGACAGGATTGGATAATATTTTAATCAGTTCCATGTTTTTATCACCTTTCTTACTTTTGATTATATTATCAAAATTGATAATAGTCAAGGGTGAATTTTATACCCCTGTTCTTATCGCTGTACTAGCTATATAGACTGCGGGTAAAGCAGAAAAGGCTTAATATGCCGAGTCATAAAGCCGCTTGCTAAACAAGGGGAGGGGTGGTAAGATGAATTTGTATATTTATGGAGGGGGCTGAAAAAATTTTCACGAAGCGAACTTTATCCGCTTTGCAAATATTGTGCTTGTGGGCTCTAATTTGTGAGGGCGTGGAAAGAATGGAGATTAAGAGAATGAACATTGAACAGATTAAAGAAAAACTTCAATCAAATGAATATGCTTTCCTGAGAGAAGATAAGAATTTGAATGAACACATTACTCTCTTAACTCTGGGAGGAAGTCATGCTTATGGTATGGATAAGGAAGGCTCTGATTTAGATGTAAGAGGTATCGCTTTAAATACGAAGGAAGATATTTTGTTAGGAAGAGATTTTGAACAGGTTGTAAATGTCGATACGGATACTACAATATATTCGTTTAATAAGATGATTCAGCTGCTTACATTAAATAATCCTAATACGGTGGAAATCTTGGGGTGCAAGCCGGAACACTATTTGCATGTATCAGATATTGGCAGGGAACTTTTAGAGAACAGAAAGATGTTTCTTTCCAAAATCTGTATTCATACATTTGGCGGATATGCCAGCAGCCAGCTCCGAAGGATGGAAAATAAAGCTGCAAGACTAGTAGGTCAGGCACAGAATGAGGCATATATATTAAGGAGTATCAATAATGCAAAATATGACTTCAAAAACAGATATTATCCTTATAACGACAGCGACGTCAATTTATATATAGATAAAGCTGTTCAAGAAGGATATGACAGCGAGATTTTTATGGATGTGTGTTTGAAACATTATCCCCTGAGAGATTGGGCTGGTATGTGGAATGAAATGAAAGCGATCGTTAGCAGTTATGCTAAAATCGGCAAACGAAATGAAAAAGCGATCAGTCATGATAAGCTGGGGAAGCACATGGCACATTTGATTCGTTTATATATGATGTGTATTGATATTCTTGAAAAAGAAGAAATTATCACATATAGGGCGAATGAACATGATTTACTTATGAGTATTCGCAATGGTGAATATTTAGATGAAAACAGACAACCAACTGATGCATTTTATGATTTGTTGAATGAATATGAAAAGAGATTTGACTATGCGAAAGAAAATACATCCCTTCCTAAAGTGCCAAATTATAAAAGAATCAATGAATTTAAATTATATGTAAATGAGCGGATTGTGAAAGGAGAGGTATGATGGAAGTTTCGGTAATGGCAAAACAGAGATTTTGTATGGATTGTAGTATTCCGATTAAAATATTCCGGGAACCATATTTTACAGATAGATTGAAATTGTAATTGATGTATCCGATATGGATAAAAATGAGCAAGAGCGAATTGCGTCTGAAATTGATAATGGCATGAATGATATGCAAGTTCCATTGAAAACAGAATTATTTGTGCTACATAAGATTGTAGGGACGAATGAGTATTATAAAGAAATTTTAAAAGAAAACGGTAGTGTAGAGATTGAATTTAAGAGCTTAGATAACTATGTACTTCCATTTGTTTTCCGCAAATTTTTAGGAGAAGAAATTACAGAGAACGATAAAGTATTTTTAAACGAGGGATTAATAGCAAAGTTTATTGAGATTCCCCAAATTGAGGTCGGTGTTAATGAGAATTCTAATATAGAATAAATTTCGCTGTTTGACAAGCTATCTTTTATGCCGTTTGCAAAAGCATCAGCATCAATGCAGGTGCATTATTTAGTAGATGAATAAGAAGTGGAACTGTAGCATTTTTCGTTTTGATAAATGCTACGGAATAGATGATACCTGTTACAAACATACTGAGGTTGTAAAGCAACTCCTGAAGCGTAAGTTCGTGCATATGAAGTATCATAAACAACAGAGAGGCTGCAATAATTCGAATGACAACGGGAATGCGTTTTCCGTTTTTTATCGGTAGGATTCGGAAAATGAATTCTTCAGTGATCGGTCCCAGTATTCCAAATGCAAGAAACAATACTGGGATCGGGAGTATTGCAGCGGCTTCTGCCACACTATTGTCATTGACTGAAACATAGTTCGGATAAAACATGGCCAGTGGGAGAGCCGAAAGATTTGAGAGGATAATGTTCGCAGCAAATGCGCCCATCAACCATAAAAAATTTTTGGATGTATGTGCTTTCCACTGGTTAACACCTTCCCTCATCATGTTACGGAAAACTATCATTCCTGCTGTCCCAAGGACAATATAGTTTATGGCTTGTATCCAAAGGGACAGAGGCGTATGCCTGAAATAGCTCAATCTGGGCAGAAGTATTGCAACTATCGCATATATGCCCCAAAAAATAAATATAACAACTATGCTGTTTTTTTCTGAAAATTTATTTTTCAACCTAATCCCCCCTTGTAAATTTAATGGATTATTGAGACAGATGTTAAAATCAAGAAAAACAATAT
>CAYYGS010000138.1:0-7052 GCA_964471335.1 uncultured Jutongia sp. | reverse complement strand
GTATCAATCAACACAACCTTTTTTCCAAGCATAGCCAGACCGGTTCCGACATTCGCAGTCGTTGTCGTTTTACCGACACCACCTTTGCCGGATGTGATTACAATAACTTCTCCCATTGTTAAAATCCTCCTAATTTTGTGTTCTATACTTTAAGAGATACTATTATCTCTTATTGTCATATTAGCTGAGCCGGATATCCCCCAGGACATCCTTATCTAATGGCTCTATATAAATATTGCCATCCTCCCAAAAGGCAATTTTTGTCTCTTTTCCCTTCTTTCTCCGCGGCGACTCATCCGGGGAACGTGCGATCGTATCTGCAATACGTATCTGTACCGGCGACATATCAAGCGCAACGACAAATGCATTTACATTTCCGGCGGAGCCGGCGAAAACATTTCCCTTGAGCGCGCCCAGGATAATGACATTTCCCTTTGAGACTACCCTGGCACCTGCATTGACGTCACCCAGTATAATGATACTTGTCTCTACATCAAGCACCTGGCCGGATCTCAGATTTCCCTTAAAGAAAAATCCACTGCCTTCATCTTGTGCAGGCTTGTCCGCTTCCGGCGGGTTCTCCTTCTCCAGGGCCCTCGCAAAAGCAGCCTCCTGTCTGGGATCCTCCTCCAGCACACACATAATCTGCAGATTACAATTTTCCTCAATGATCTCCAAAATCTCTTCCTGCTGTTTTGTCGTCAGATCTCTGCCCTGAAAGGAAATCGCCTTCTGTGCATTTCCAAGAAAATCAGATGAAAAACGGAATTTTTCCGCAATTTCCTCTTTTAAAGCACTCCACTCGGCGTTTCCATCCAGAACAAGGATAATTCCGGATTTTGTTCCTTTAATCATGATTGTACTTTTCATTTTATCCCTTCCTCCTCTTCCATTGCATTCGCGGTATAAACTAGTCTGTAACAGCATAATGACCTGTTGAAGCAGCTTTTCCACTGGAAATCTTTTTCTTTTTATCTCCAAAATAATACCGATAAACATCGCTGGCTGTCTCGGCAGCATGTGCGGAAGTATACCCATTTGGGATCACACATACAATAGAAATCTCCGGATCCTCATATGGAGCATACGATACAAAATATGCATGGTTTGAGTGAAGCGTATTCTGCTGCGCCGTACCCGTCTTTCCCGCTACCGTCTCCTTCACATCCTGAAAAACGGAATTCGTAGAACTTCCCGGGCTGTTCACCACAAGATATAATCCGTGGTGGATCGCATCCCAGGTAGAACTTGCAATCTGCACCTTATTGCGCACCTTTGCTTTATTATCTAATATGACCTTGCCGTTTCTGTCCTGTACCTTATCTACCAGCGTCAGATCATAGCATGTTCCGCGGTTGGCTACCGTTGAAATATAGCGTGAAAGCTGAATTGGAGCATAAGCATGGTTATCCTGTCCAATCGCTGCACGCACAATATCATCCGTAGCGAAATGCGGAGAAAGCTCCGCCACCTCCACACCGGAGGTATCCGTCAGTCCAAACATGTCTGCATATTTTTTGAGCCTGTCCAGTCCACGGTTATTATTTACGCTGGTACCGTGTCCTCCGCCCAGCATATAACCCACACTGTAGAAAAAGTAGTTGCAGGAATTTTCCAGTGCAGTGGATACATTCAAATTGCCGTGCGACGTGCTGCTCCAGCATTTCGGACTACCGTAAGCCTGATCAAATACCACCTTGTCATAAATCGTTGTGCCTGGTGTGATCACACCCTCTTCCAGCGCTGCCACAGAAGAAATCACCTTAAAGGTCGAACCAGGCGCGATCTCCTGCTGTGTTGGACGATTCAGCAGAGGAGAGGCCGTATTATCCGTGAGATAGGTATAATAATATTCGGAATCTACCTGATTCGCCATCTTATTATTGTCATAGCTGGGATAGGTGACCATCGCTTTTACATCCCCTGTATTCACATCTGTCACGACAAGAGAGCCGGAACAGGGATCCAGGCCAAGCTGTCCCGGTGTGATCTCCAGCTTCTTGATCTTACGGATCAGGAAGGCATACGGAGAGAGTATACTGTGCTGCAACAGATTATATTCCTGCTCATTGTACTTAATATCTCCCTGATCAAACAGAAGCAGGCAGACCTCTCTTCCTGTCAGCTTATAGTGATAGATCAGATAACTGTAAATCATTTTTGTAAATTTAGTATCATTTTCCAACAAATCTAATCCATAGTCAACTAATTTTTCGTAAATTTCCTGTGTACTATAAAAATCATTTCCAATATTTAATGATTTTAAATCGACCCATTGCTCTGAAATCGCATATTGCAGATATTGACTCATGCTTATATTGCTGCTCGTAAAATTTTTATATGTGGAATCCTCTGTGTCGATTGCATCGACTAAAACGATTTTATTTTCCTTTAATATACTATAGAAATAATCCAGAAATTCCTTCATATCATCTGACATTTCCTTTGTCGTAATCGTACTTTCCGCGTCAAGAAATCTCTTCATTCTCCGTATAATAACATTCTTCTGCCTCTTATATTTTTTCAGGGTAGCCTTTTCCAGGGAAGAAGCGTCCTTATCTGTAAACCTGTTTATATTGACCACATTATTGACGAGAAGCGCATTATATACATCATAAATCGGCACCTTGATATCCTTCGTGGAATGTCCCCGTGTACCGGCATAATTACTGTTTGTAATATTGGAGATCAGGATGCCCGCCAGGTGCTCTTCCAGCAAATGATAACACTCCTCCTGCAGCTGTGAATCAATCGTCAGGTATAAATCGTTTCCAGCCACCGGTTCTTTTGTGATCTGTGTTGACAGAATCCGGCTGGTGCCGCCATCAATCACAAGCTTACGCTCCCCCTTCGTACCACGCAGATATTCCTCGTAGGTACTCTCCATACCGGAAATCCCAATCTGGTCATCAATTGTGTAATCTGTATCCTCCCCCAGTTCCTCCAGCTTCTCTGCAGAGACAGAACCGGTGTATCCCAGTATATGGGCAAAATACTCACTCTTTTTGTAAACTCTGGTGGTATCCTGTGACACATCAATCCCGGAAAGTTCTGCACGGTTTTCCCGGATCGCAGCTACCGTAGCATCCTTTACATTCTTTGCAAGCACGATTTCATCATATTTTCGAAAGCGGTTCATAAAAATCGCATAGCGCACCGACATAATCTTCAATGTCATTTCTTTTCCGTATTTCTCATCAATCGAAAATTTGGGGCTTCCCTTCGCGTTATCAGAACGCAGAAATTCGTACAGCTCGTCCGGTGTGGTTTCCTTTTGCTCCTGATTCAGCGCATTCACAGTCTTCGCAGAATATGCATCGGCCAGAAATCGTTCCAGCGACTTTCCCTCTACCGTATACTGCAATCCACCTCTCTTATTATATTCCAGATAAAATTCCACGGAAAGCTCGTCCCCGTTTTGTTCCAGCAATTCGATCAGATAATATATCATCTTATTTTTCTGCTCGTTATCCATGCCGGAAAAAGAATTTGTCTCGGAAAATACTATATTATAGGCCAGCTTATTATAGGCCAGAAGCTTGCCATTGCAATCGTAAATATTTCCCCTTGTCGCCTTGATGTCCCGTTCCTTTGTGGAATTACTTGTCTCATTTTCCTTGATCGATTCACTGTTGACAATCTGAAGTTCGAACATGCGGTTGACTAACACGGAAAAAAGAAGGACGAAAACTACCATGACAGGCAACAAACGCGAATTAAAAAAATCTTGTACATATTCCTTAATCGTATCCCACATAGTAATCCTCCTTCCATAAAAATCTATGTAAATCACCAAAATAATCTAATGACGTATCGTTGCTTCCCCCTCCTCGCTGGTATGTTGTTCCAGAGACACCTTCTCCTCCGGATTCATCTTTTCCTCCAGCCAGCGCATAAAGATATAGATCACAAGACCAACCAGCATCGTATATATCATTTCCGGCATTATAATATGCACCAGATAATAGGGGAAATCCAATCTTCCCCGCAGCAAAAACCGGCATCCGTAAAATAATATTCCATAGGAGAGATCACTGATCGCGATCGAGAGAATCGGAATAAACAGATCCTCCTTAAAATAAAGCTTATTGGCAAGTCCGTTGACATACCCAATCAGGGTATAGATCAGGATAGAGATACCAATAATTCCCTGAAACATAGTATCCACCAACAGTCCTCCCAATACACCGGAAAACATTCCCAGCCTGCGTCCATACATCAGCCCGGAGGCTGCTGTAATCACAAGCAAAAGATTTGGTGTGATATTCCCCAGCCGTAAGTACTGAAAAACTGTAGTCTGTAAAATAAAACAAATTAAATTAATCAAAAATATACTAATATAGCGTTTCAATTGAGAATATCCTCCAAATCTCCCGAATCCTTAATTTCCTTAATGACAAGCACCATATCCAATCCAGAAAAATCCGCGGCCGGAGTAAGATATCCAGACTGTGTCATATTCGAGGAATCTGTAGACAGGTCACGGACATATCCAATTAGGATTCCCGGCAGGAACTTGCTGCTGATGGGAGAGGTAACTACCTCATAACCGTCCCGGATCTCGGCATCACCGGCGATACTGTTCACCTCAATAACCCCTTTATTCATAAGCTTGAGATTGCCATTTACCGTGCATCCATCAGATGTCTTCAAAATCGTACCCGTGACACTGCTCTCATCATCTATAATGGATCGCACACGGGAGTATGATTTATTTACTTCTGTAATGATCCCCACCAATCCGTCTCCGGCCAATACATTCATATTGACCGCCAGCCCATCATCGGAACCCTTGTCAATCACAAAACTATGATACCAGTTTCCATAGCTGCTGATAACATGCGCCGCTACCTTGGGATAATCGGAATATTTCTCATCCAGCCCATACAGCTTCTGAAAATCTGCAAGCTCATACTTTTCCTGCTGCAGCTGACGGTTCTGTGCTGAGAGCTCGTTCAGCTGCTTTTTCAGCGACTTATTTTCCTTAACAAGCGTTTCCATTTTTGTAACATAATCCATACCATCTGCCACGACTCTTCCGATCCGGTTGATCCCCCGCTGCATCGGTGTAACGACACTGCCCACCGCAGAGCGGACCGGCGTCATCTTATCCTGAAATTTAAAGGAGATCAGAATCAGGAGCACACAGACAATTGCAATTACCATCAATATATATTTCGGGTCGATTGAAATCTTTGTTCTCTTACGCATTGTGTTCCTTTCCTAATATCTTTCAAATGGCTTAATATTCCCTTTCCTAACACGTTAAGACTCCCTAAGATTTTTGGAGCGGAATCGCATACGCGGCCGCCTTCTTCGGATTGTCAGCCAAATATCCCAAACCACTGATCACCGTCCGCTGTGCATGCTTTGTCGTATTCACGCGGTATCTCGTCTCATTGGCCACAAGCTGATCCATCCCGCGCAGCCAGGAAGAGCCGCCTGTGAGATAGATACCATTATTCGCAATCTCCGAGGCGATTTCCGGAGGCGTCCTCTCCAGCATAGACTTCACCGCGGCAGAAATCGTCAGAAACATTCCCTGTACCAGCGGAAAGATTTCACCGGAGGTGATGCTCACCTCACCGGGCAGGCCCTTTACAACATTCCGCCCAACTACTGTCACACTCTCATCTACCGGTACAGCCGATACGAGCGTCTTCTTGATCTGCTCTGCTGTCTTACGGCCAATCACAAAATTATATTCTTTGCGGATATATTGTAATATCTGCTGATCAAAATAATTGCCTCCGTATGGAAGAATCTTGGATACCACGATGCCTCCCAACGACAGAACAGAAATCTCAGTCGTATCGGCACCAATATTAACAATCATAATACCTCTTGCATTTTCCACATCTAATTTCAGACCGAGAGCATCTGCTATCGGCTTACGGATCAGGGATACCTTATGCGGCTTATATTCCCCCTCCGTCACCACACGGGAAAATGCATTCTGATCCACTTCGCGTATGTCAGCAGGCACTGAAATGAAAAAATCTGCATTCTTTATTTTACGCCCCTTGGATATTTTTGTCATCATAAAATTCCACAGGGCAATCATATCCTGCATTTGCGCAATTACACCATTCTGCAAAGGAAAGGATACTTGAATGTTTGGCGGTACTTTTTCAAACATCTCATATGCCTTATCTCCAATCGCCACCGGACGCCGGGCACTATTTTTGCCCACCGTCGCAACGACAGTCCTCTCATTGAGGATGATGCCCTCTGCTTTTCTATATACTTTTACGGTACCTGTTCCAAAATCGATACCAAAGGCCTTATGTGCCATATGGAAAACTCCCCTTCCAAATGTAATACTTGGTATTCATACAACAGATATTACCTGATTTATATCTGCTCTATTCGCTGCCCGTGTCCAAGTATCCGCTTTTTTTCAAACTGACAAATTGATTGTCACCGATGATGATATGATCCAGCAGCAAAATCCCCATCAACCGCCCGCATTCCGCCAGACGTTTTGTCAGAACCAGATCCTCCCTGCTTGGTGTTGGATCGCCGGACGGGTGATTATGAAGAAGCAGGATATTTACCGCCTTATATTTTACCGCAGTATAATATATCTCCCTCGGAGACGCTATGGAGGACGTAAATGACCCCTCAGAAATAATGATTTCCCGCTGCAGTCTGTTCTTACCATTGAGAATCAATAGCCTGACTTGCTCCGTTTCCTGAAAGCGCATCTGGTTCATAAAATAGGCGGCCACCTGTTCCGGCTCACTGCAGACCAGCTCATTACGCGGCATGCTGCACTGAATCGTGCGCCGTGCAAGTTCTGCAACAGATTTTAACTGTACCGCCTTTACCCTGCCGATCCCCCGCACCTCCATCAGCTGCTCTATGGAGATCTGGAACAGTCCACCCAGATTTTCACCCGGCAAATGACGAAGCAGGCGCCTCGCCAGATCTGATGCACGCTCCCCATGTGTGCCTGTACGGATAATCACAGAAAGCAGCTCTGCTTCCGACAGACATTCCGGACCGTATTGCAGACATTGTTCATAGGGCTGTTCACTCATCGGCAGATC
>CAYYGS010000137.1:0-7080 GCA_964471335.1 uncultured Jutongia sp. | reverse complement strand
ACCAAAAATTTTTTTAGCAATCTTCCATAATATGTTTTTTTCTGGTTTCTCTATAATTTTTTGTATATTCTCAAGAACCCCATCAATCAAACGCAGCTGAATAAGTTCTTTCTCAGAACTGTCCTTATCTACGTCAAATACAGAAAAATCTATCGCGTCCCCATCCTGCTCCGATGACTGCTGGGAAAGTGTCTCATTTACCAACTCCTCTAAAATAACGGCATCCGCATCTTTACCAACGCCAGAAAAATCTACCGCGTCCGTCTCTTCCTCCTGCTCTGATGACTGTTGGAAAGATGTCTCATTTACCAACTCCTCTAAAATAACGGCATCCATATCTTCATCAAATGCAAGCCTTGATGCATAGGAAAGGGCCTCTTGATATGCCTCATAAATTTCTTTAAATTCCTCCGGATGCTCTTCCGGATGATACTGAGTGGCCAGTTTTGCATAGGCATGTCGTATTTTTCTTTTATCTGTTGTTCTTTCAATTCCTAATCGTCCCCAGATTGTCATACAACCCCTCACTCCGAAATGCTTTTCCAAAGGCATGCTTACTCTTCCGAATCGCCCTGTTCCATGATTTCCTTTACTACATCATCAAAATCAAATAATGCTCCGCCAACCTGCTGCAATTGTGACAGCACCCACCTTCTGGTTTTCTTAATCCGAATCTTATCCTGCGAGGACAATGCCTCCTCAAAAACCTCCAATGCTCCCTGTACCAATTGTCTGTTCCTGCCAGTCGTTTGTCGAAAAAGCGCATTCGCAAGATTAATCACGTATTGATTATTCTCCTCGTCTCGTGCATGACGTTTTACCTCCTCCATCTTCTGAAGCTGTTGTTGAATCACTTCGTCTGAAAGCTCCAATTCCTCCTTTACCACCGTTTTATGAATAACTTCTTCTGTCGAAACAATCGTCACTTCCACATCTAATATTCCATTAATGTCATAAGTAAAACGGACTTCTATTATTTCTTTCCCTCTTGGCGCAGGAGGCACCTCGACTTCTATCTTATCTAATAATTTATTATCCCTCGCATAGGGTTCATCTCCCTGATAAATACTAACCTCAAGAAGTGTTTGATTATTAAACGCCGTACAAAACATCTCTGTCTTGCTAACTGGAAGAACAGAATTCCGTTCGATAATGGGAGTAAAATACGGCTGAGTCCGAAGGTGTTCATTCTGAGTAGCGGTTCCCAGAGAAAACGGACAAATATCTGTCATTACAAGTTGTCTCAATTCCTCATTTCTTTGTTTCATCCCGGCATAAACACCTACACCGCGCGCCACTGTTTCATCCGGATCTCCTACTGTTATAAGCTCCTTCTTGAGCAGATATTTCAAATACATATTTACAATCGGCATCTTACTGGATCCGCCTACCATGACCACCTTATCAATCTCATCTATCGAATATCCACTATCATTAATCACCTGTTGAAGAGGTCCCTTAATGCGTCGGAAAATGTCCTCCGATAAATCAACCAGCTGTTGGTGTCCCAGTTCCACCACCCCATGTAATCTATTCGTATCAAACTCAACGCTCGCATGGCTGTCTTTTGAAAGCAGCTTCTTCAACTGCTCTGCCTTACGAAGTATAATAGACTGATCCTCCCTAAATAACAACTCCCAATTTGCTCCCAGCTGTTTACAGATATAATCAGCTATTATCCGATCAAAATCACTGCCGCCTAAATGATTATCCCCACTGACTGCCAAAACACTGATTACATTTTCAAAACATTCAACCATAGAAATGTCCAGTGTCCCTCCCCCGAAATCAAACACCATATATACACAATCCGTATCTCCCTGCTCCATTCGACATGCCAAGGCAGCCGCTGACGGTTCATTAATCAAACGTTCTACATGGATACCGGCAATCTCTCCGGCTCTTTTCGTTGCCTTACGTCTGACATCATCAAAATATGCGGGAACAGAAATAACAACCTCTTCAATCTCCTCCTGCAATTCCCTTTTCGCATCCTCCACCAATTTCTTTATTACAAATGCAGATAATTCTTCCGGCCTGTATTCATGCCATTGAAGCTGATACATACGTTCCAATCCCATAGAGCGTTTAAACACAGCTACCGTATTTTCCGGATCTGTAATCAACAGTTCTTTCGCTGTCCTCCCTACAATCACATCTCCTTTTTGATTGATATGTACAACACTGGGAGTGAAATATTCCCCAAACTCATTAGGAATCAAAACACTTTTTCCATCCTTATAATAAGCCACTAAGCTATTTGTAGTCCCTAAATCAATTCCGATTACTGCCATATAATTCCCCTCATATCCATTTTCCTGTTTCACATATTATAACATCAGATATCATGATGCCATATACAGAAGTGCATTACAGATCGCGGCCGCTACGTTACTGCCGCCCTTACGCCCCCGTGCCACAATATAATCCAGATCCGAATGCAGGATTAATTCTTTGGAAGCTTCCACATTTACAAATCCTACCGGCACACCAATCACAAGTTCCGGATGAAGCTTTCCCTCCTGCACCAGCTCATACAGCCGGAGCAGGGCTGTCGGTGCGTTGCCAATCGCAAAGATCAGCCGTCTGTCTTCCTGCACGGCGCGTTCCATGCAGACCGCAGAACGGGTACATCCACGACTCGTCGCTATTGCCGCCACCTCCGGATCAGACATATAACAGAACACCTCTCCTCCCCATTTTTCCAGGGAGGCTTTGTGAATCCCTGCCCTGACCATGTTGGTATCCGTAACAATGCAGGCTCCCTCCTGAAGCGCCGCCAATCCTTTTTCCACAGCCCCCTCCGAAAATCGTAAATTTTCCACGTAATCAAAATCTGCCGTCGTATGAATCACACGTTTCACAATCGGCTTCTGCATCGCGGGAATCTCTGCACCGCGCAGCTCTTCTTCTATGATTTCAAAGCTTCTCTTCTCAATTTCTGCGGGACTAAGCTGCTCCCACGCAATCTGATGATATTGCTCCATAATAATCCCCCATTCCTGCGCACTTTTTTGCACAAACGAATTTTGTATAAAACATCGTTATCTAGTAATATATTCCGGCTTTACGAACAAACTCGATAAACGGCCTCCATATCCAGATTTCGCCGAATTGTCTCTGCCAGCAGATCATACTGACGCTCCCGATAAGACATCCGGCTCTCAGCCACAGTCACCTCCCGGTCGCTTCCCTTGACATCCAGAAGCGCCCGTACCACCTCTGCCGCCACCTCTGCCTCGTCAAAAATCCCATGAATATATGTACCATAGACATTGCCCATCTGCGCTCCCTCAGCCGTTCCATCCTCTCGTACACACAATCCCTGTCCCTGCGTCCTGCCATGATGAATCTCATATCCCTCAAACCACATTCCCGACAGTCCCCGCAGGACACCCTGTACCTCTCCAAAATGTGCCCTCACCTGACGTGTCGTCTTTTCCTTCTCCATCACTGTCTCTACGGAAAGCAAATCCAGTCCCCGAACGGTCTCATCGTTTCCAGACACATCACGAAAGTTCTTCACTTCCCTTCCCAGCATCTGATAGCCCCCGCAGATTCCGAAAATAACTCTCCCTTGATGCGCCATCTGCAGTACCTTTGCCTCTAATCCATTCTGCCGCATCCACAACAGATCCTCCACTGTACTCTTGCTTCCAGGCAAAATCACCATATCCGGACTGCCAAAATCAGAAACGCGTTCCACATAACGAAGCGAAACTCCATCCATCCGCTCCAGCATGGAAAAATCAGTAAAATTTGATAACCGCGGCAGACGGATCACAGCAATATCCACGGCGTCTGCCTCCTTTTGACCCGTGAGCCGCTCCGACAGGCTGTCTTCCTCGTCAATATCAACAGACGCATACGGAAGTACTCCCATCACCGGAATTCCCATCATCTGTTCCAGTTTCTCAAGACCCGGCTGTAAGATCGACACATCTCCGCGAAATTTATTGATTACCAGTCCCTTGATTCTTCTCTGATATTTCTCATCAAGCAGCTTCACGGTGCCGTACAACTGTGCAAACACGCCTCCCCTGTCAATATCTCCTACCAGAAGTACAGGCGCGTCCACCAGTTCCGCCAGCCCCATATTGACAAAATCATTTTCCATCAAATTAATCTCTGCCGGGCTGCCTGCCCCCTCAATGACGATCATATCATATTCTTTCTCTAACTGGCGATAGGCATTTAGAACATCTGGAATATAAGATTTTTTCTCTGCATAATAAGCCTTTGCATCCCGGCTGCATCGTACCTTTCCATTTACAATCACCTGCGAACCGGTATCACTGTTTGGTTTGAGCAGAATGGGATTCATCCAGACAGACGGCCGGATTCCTGCCGCCTCCGCCTGCACAGCCTGTGCCCTTCCCATCTCCAGTCCATCTTCTGTAATATAAGAATTCAGTGCCATATTCTGTGATTTAAACGGACAGACATGATATCCATCCTGTTTGAAAATGCGGCATAAACCTGTCACTAATAAACTCTTTCCCGCATTCGACATCGTCCCCTGAATCATGATTACCTTTGCCATCGTTCTTCCATTTCCGCAAGGTGAACTTCGTCCCTCTTGCTTTATTTCCAAATTAATTCCTTACTTCTTCCATTCATGCCGACAAACTGATACAAATAAATCACAACAAAAGAATGCGAAGAATCAGAACGAGCACAGTACCTTCTATCACCGTAAGGTATAACAGACGGTTTGCCTGCAGAATATCCTCTGCCTCCACCATTCTCTCTGCGTTTCCGATGGATTCCTTGTGATGGATCTTCCCGAAATAGCTTGCATCTCCGAGCAGCGATATGTGAAGCGCCCCTGCGCAGACTGACTCCGTCTGTGCCGCATTCGGGCTGGGACTCTTCCTCCTGTCCCGCCGGAATACACGCCATGCCTCTCTCCCATCCAGTCCCGCGAGAAATGCCGCCAGCACCATCAAGACAGCCGATAATCTGGCCGGAATGAAATTAAACACATCATCCATCCTTGCGGCAAACCACCCAAAATACTGATATTTCTCATTCCTGTATCCTATCATAGAATCCATCGTATTGACGGCCTTATAAAAAAACCCTGCCACCGGCCCGCCCAGTCCCAGATAAAAAAGGGGAGCGATGCTTCCATCCGAGGTATTTTCTGCCACCGTCTCCACAGCCGCTTTCGCTACCCCTTCCATATCCAGCACATCCGTATCCCTGCCAACAATCCTTGCCACCTGCCGACGCGACTGCTCCAGATCACCGGAACATAAGGCATCATATACTTTCCGGCTCTCATCCCGCATACATTTTGTCGCCATGCTCTGATAACACATAATCGCCGCGACCGCGCAGTACAGCCACGGATGTATCCAAAAACAGAGAAACAGAATTGCCGCCGGGAGCAGGCATGACAGACAGACGACACTGATCCATAACACAATTCCTGCCGTCCTCTCTCCCCGCGGCGTCTTTGGAAATCTTCTGCGCAGAAGCTTTTCTCCACTGTGGATCCACTTTCCCATCAAACAGACAGGATGCGGCATTCCCTCCGGATCACCCACCAAAAAATCCAGCAGAATGCCCACCGCCAGTGCGATCGTTGTATACATCGTTTTATCCTCTTCCTCTCTCCGGCTCCCAGTTCCTTGCCCGCTTCACAAAATTAACGGCAAATACAGGATTTGCATAATAATGAATATGTGGAAATCCTGCTGTCAGATTCCCGTATGATACATAACTCATCCACTGCCTGTCCCCTTTTTGGCACAGGTAGGTATCCTGTCGGACATCCGAAACAAAACGGTGAAATTCATGCGCCCGGATCATATCTCCCTGATAAGACAAAAGATTGTCTTTTTGCGCCGTCATAGTCATATATCCAAAATGCTGTAACCGATCCGTAAAATGGCAGTTCCCATCTAACACTCCTGCCATCTGATAAAAATGCCCCTCCGGATCCGTCAAACCCTGATGTAGATAAAGAAATCCTCCGCACTCCCCATGAATCGGAAGCCCCTGTCTGACTGCATCCTGTATCTGACGGCGCATCGGCTCATTCGCCTCAAGTTCTCTCCCGTATAATTCCGGATATCCTCCGCCAAGCAAAATTCCATGAATGTGTTTCGGAAGTTCTTCATCCGCAAGTGGTGAAA
The DNA here is from genome assembly GCA_964471335.1 of uncultured Jutongia sp. GTDB lineage: Bacteria > Bacillota > Clostridia > Lachnospirales > Lachnospiraceae > Jutongia. Next base: position 937 of record CAYYGS010000137.1, on the reverse strand, counting down.
ATTCGACGAGTTCGCAGCCCATTTCCTGCAGAAGTTCCAGATTCTCCTGATAATAAAAACAAAACGCATGATCCCTCGCAACGGCAATACGTGTCCTGCCCATCTGACATATATCACCCATACCATTTGTATCTGTCTGCCAAAACCCACACTGCGGCAGCTCCACGGCCTCCCCGGCAATCTTTAAAATCTCATCCAGTTCCAGATTCTGCTCCGCCATACCGGCAAGCCGCTGCAGCTTCTCCCTCAGGTCAGAGATCTCTGCCGCTGTCCGAAGCCCCAGATGACGGCTCTCAAATTGCGCCTCCGGTACGAAAGGAAAATTACCCAAAGCCCGGATTCCTCTTGATTCACAAAATTCCTGTATTGCGGGATAGAGCTGACGAGGCAGCTGGTTAAAAATCACACCGCGTATTCCAGACGGAGACTCCAGAGATAAAAATCCCTGTATGACAGCCTGTACCGAACGGCTCATCCCCTTGCAGGAAATAACCAGGATCACAGGTGTCTCTGTATCTGCCGCCACCTGAAAGGAGCTGGCTTTATCACTGCTCCCCACGCCGTCGTAATATCCCATTACTCCTTCTATTACCGCCAATTCCGCCCCCACAGTTCCACGCTGCAGGAGCATCCGAAGCGTCGCCCTGTCCATAAAAAAGCCATCCAAATTGCCCGATTTTGTACCGAGAATTTCCCGGTGAAACATCGGATCAATATAATCCGGCCCGCACTTAAAGGCGGCAAGCCTCATCCCCCTGTTAAGAAACGCCTGCAAAAGCGCACAAGCAACTGTCGTCTTGCCACAGCCGCTTCCTGTGCCGGCAATCATAATTCGCGCCATGATAATCCCCCATTCCTGGCACAGCCCCGCAAAAAAAGCAAAACCAGCGTTTTGCCTTGCAAGAAATCCTTCGGATTTCTTGCTTGCACACCACTA
>CAYYGS010000136.1:0-7142 GCA_964471335.1 uncultured Jutongia sp. | reverse complement strand
GGATGACGTTATGATATTGCGTCAGGGCCTGAAAGCGGTGCTGGAACAGGATGACGGACTGCAGGTGGTAGCGTTGGCCGAGAATGGCAAGGAGGCCGCGGAGAAGACGATCGTCTATCAGCCGGATGTCGTACTGATGGATATGCGGATGCCGGATTATGACGGCGCGTATGGCATTGCAGGGATCAAGGCACGCTGTCCCGGTGTCAGGGTGCTTGTTTTGACGACCTTCGATGATGATGAGACGATTGGGAAGGCGTTAAGGAGCGGCGCAGACGGATATATTTTGAAGGAGATGGAGGATGAGAAGGTGATCGCTGCCGTCCGGGGAGTGTACAGCGGGATGACTGTTTTTGGTGATGGTGTATACAACTATATGCGGGGACAGATGGAACGGGGAAGCTCTCAGGAGAATGGGGCAAAATATACGGCGAAGGACTTTACAGAGAGGGAGAGAGACCTTCTTCGGCTGGTGTCACAGGGCTATGATAATAAAGAGATTGCGGCAGAGCTTTTTCTGGCGGAGGGCACGGTGCGCAACCGGATCTCACAGCTTTTGGAAAAACTGCAGTTAAAAGACCGCACACAATTGGCGGTCTTTGCAGTAAAATATGGATTGGATCACGATCAGAGTTCAATATGATTTTCCTGAAGCAATGCTCTTGCGCTCTCAATCGAGTCAATGCCTGTCTTGTTTTTGACCGGGGCAAATTCCCGGTTTCTCTCGACCTCGAAGGGGAGACAGGTGTCTAACATGTGGATCATATCGAGAATTAACGTTTCAAATTTATAACCGTTTGGCTCCTCCGGCTTGATCAGGTTTCCGTTCTGGTCAAGACAGGGGATCTTTTTTTCTACAACATGGAGTGGCAGCTGCTGGTCGCAGATTTCTTCGAGTGACTTCTCGTGGAAAAGATAATTTAATATTACGCCGAAATTATAGGCCGGATTCCCCTCTGCATCCTTTGTATTGCGGAGCTGCTCCGTCTGTTCATAATATTCTACAATAGAAGGCCGCCCATCTTCAAGACACATTACGCCGACCTTTTCATCCGGATCATTTTTGCGGACTACCTTTGCACCTACCTTGCAGTTTTTCTCAATGACGGCTCCGATAAAGCAGGGATCTGCAATGCGCTGCAGAACATTATCTACGGCAAATACATTGAGCCATTCGATATTGTTTTCATGAAGAAGTGGCAGAAGACCAGCCTTTTTCATGGAAGAGAACCAACCGCCGTTTCCGTTTGGGGAGGTGGCAATCTTATCTTTGGCTTCCATATATACATGTCCTTCGTAATCGGAGGCCGGAGCCATTTCCTGACGGAAAAAATGGATATAGTCTGCATGATACGTAAAATAATTTTTCTCTTCAAAAAATGCTACTGTGGCATCGTGATTCTTCTCGCTCGTCATGATAAAAAGGTGGATCCATGTGCCAGACTGGTCTACGACATCCAAAAGATTGCGGATAATGCGCTGAAAGATATAAACCGGCTTCGTAATACCAATATCATACATTCCCTTAGGATTGTCAGAGCCGAGCCGTGTTCCCATGCCGCCTGCCAGCAAAACGGCGCCGATTTTGCCGCTGCGGATGGCTTCCAGTCCGGTAGACATAAACTGCTCCTTCTGTGCCTCGATCTGTGGCAGCTGCAGGGCCTCAATGGGAGTGATGACACCACGAGGGAGATCTGCCGCTTTGTGAGAGATCTGCTCTGTTACTGAGAAGTCTGTATCTGCAATTTGTTCCAGCAGATGGCGCTGGCTGGTATCCGATAATTCATCATAATAGGCTAATACATGTTCCTGGCCGTGAGCTGCTAATTTCTGCCTGGCTTGCTCTTGATTCATAACTACCTCCATTCATACACGTCCTTTGTGGCTGCTGTAAATGTTAATAGTATAGCGAATTGCTTTCCAATAATCAATCCCTAATTTATTCATGGTTAAGGCGCAGTTATCTGTTTACAAATAATGCCAGTCTGTTTATAATTATACTGTAGTGTTTTATGATTGGTTAGAATCGGGGGAGGAAAGGATATGGGAATTATTCCAAAGAAGAACCGTCAAAGGGATCCAATGGATGTCTATTTCCTGCAGGCTCTGGAAAATAAAAAGATTCCGCTGCTTCCGCTGGATGCCCGCTGGCATGATCTATTCCCGGATTTTCGCAAGAATGGTGAGATTCGGACACTGGAGCGCCGGTTGAACAAGCTCATTCAAAAGCAGGGACAAAATACGAATGATCGAAAGGAATATCATAAGGCAAAAAAGGTTCTGATGAATAATATTGTCGAAAATATGACGGATGGACATGAACCGGATAGTCCAATCCGTGCGGCGAAGCAGGATAAGAATCAAAAGCTGCTTTATGAGTTGAATGAGAAAATGGAGGAATGCGACCGTCTGGAAAAGGAGCTTCCCGGTGAGATTGAGAGGGCAAACCGAGAGCTTCTGATTGAGTGCACGCGGGTCTGTTATGATGAACTACAGGATAATAGTCATGAAATCGAGGAAATCGATGCGTGGATCCAGAGTGCGCGGGAGGAGTTAAAGAATCAGATTCTGCGGAAGCAGGATATGGAAATGCGTAATACACAAATGTATAAGTATATGCATAATCTGCTGGGTGCGCAGGTTGTGGAGATTTTCGACAGGGAACATACAGTTTGGAAGGGCAATTTGGAGGAAAATGATATTAGCGAATCATAAGGAGGCTTTCATTGATCTTTGGTGTAGGAACTGATATTTTGGAGGTGGGCAGGATTGAGGAAGCCCTTGTGAAAAACAACCGATTTCTGGAACGTTTTTTCTCAGCAAAGGAACAGGAGATGATGCGGGAGAGGGGAGTGCGCCTGTCCCATACTGCCGCAATGAATTTTGCCGGGAAGGAAGCGGTCTCGAAGTCACTTGGAACCGGAATTGGCAAGGATGTCCGTTTGGAGGAAATTGAGATCCTGAGAAAGGAAAGCGGTGCGCCGTATGTGAATCTGTTGGGGAAGACGCTTGAGTATGCGAAGGCCTGCGGTGTTGGACAGGTTCATGTGTCCCTCAGCGATACGGAAGAACTTGTCGTTGCCTATGCGGTTGCAGAAAGGCGAAAAGAATTTCATAAGGCATGAAAGAACCATGCTAAAGAAATCCTAAAGTTTTGCCTCTTAAATATTAAAATGAGAAAGAAAGGATATCATTATGCAATATATTACAGATGCGAGAGAGACGAAGGAGATTGACCGGATTACCACACAGGAGATCGGTATTCCTTCTATGGTGTTGATGGAGAAGGCAGCGATGGCTGTCGTTTCTTGTATTAAGGCAAACAGCCGTCCGGAGGATGCGGTGCTGGCTGTCTGTGGTATGGGAAATAATGGCGGGGACGGTGTAGCTGTCGCCCGGCTTTTGTGGAGCGCAGGCTATTCGGTAACAGTAAGCCTGATCGGCAAGGAGGAGACAGCGAGTGAGGAGGTCAGGAAGCAGCTTGAGATTGCCCGTAATTTGGGAATACATATCTGCACAGGACTGCCCTCCGGTGAATATCCTATTATATTGGATGCCCTGTTTGGTGTTGGCCTGACGCGGGAGGTGACAGGTGAATTTGCCGATGCGATCAATTGGATGAATGAGCAGGAGTCTGTCAAATTCGCGGTGGATGTGCCCTCCGGTATTCATGCCTCCACGGGTGAGGTTATGTCTGTTGCCGTTTATGCAGATTATACGATTACTTTTGGGTTGAATAAGCGGGGACTTGTCCTCTTTCCGGGATGTAATTATGCGGGGAAGGTTGTCATTGCCGATATTGGTTTTCCGAAAAAGGCGGTGGAAAAGGTCGTTCCCAGGACATATACCCTGACGAAGCAGGATGCGCTTGCAATGATGCCGAAGCGTGTGATCCGCTCAAATAAAGGAAGTTATGGCAAGGTACTTGTGATCGCAGGATCAAAGGATTTCAGCGGCGCCTGTTATCTATGTGCAGAGGCAGCCTACCGTATGGGATGCGGACTGGTGAAGGTCATTACGGCACAGGAAAATGAACTGGTGATCAAGAACAAGCTGCCGGAAGCTCTGGTCTGGGTATATGATGCAGGGCTTGATTACACACAGTCAGAGCAAAGACTTCAGATCACACAGTGGATTCAGGAGGAAATACAGTGGGCAACGGCGATTGTGATCGGGCCGGGACTTGGTCAGGAGGAGCCTGCCAGGATTTTATTGAATGAAGTGCTGAAGGAGAAAAATAAGGGGATTGTAATTGATGCGGACGGTTTGAACCTTTTGGCGCAAAATGAGAAATATTTCGTGATGCGTGAGGATGGCAGCCGAAAGATCTGTCTTCCGGAAAATGTGGTACTCACGCCGCATTTAGCAGAAATGAGCCGGCTCGTCAATGTGGGACTGCCTCTGCTTCGTACAAAGATCGTGGAGCAGGCGCTTCTGTCTCTGGAGCAGGCAAATTGTCAGACGCTTGTTTTGAAGGATGCGCGGACGATCGTGACGGACGGCAATGAGGTATATGTCAATACTACGGGCAATAATTCCCTTTCTACCGGAGGCACGGGAGACGTCTTGAGCGGCATGATTGGCGGACTGCTTGCACAGGGACTCCGGCCGAAAAAGGCAGCCGTGTTGGGGGTATGCCTTCACGGAATGGCGGCAGATGAGTATGTGGCAAAGCGCGGCGGACGCTATAGCATGATAGCATCGGATCTTTTAGAGATGTTTCCATTGATTTTACCAAAATAAAAAGGCGCCATGGGGGACTGATTATGAAGGAGTATTACAGGGTACAGGCAAATATCCGACTGGATGCCATCCGGGAAAATGTTATCAATGCAAGGAAGCTGCTGCGGGAAGATACGAAACTGATGGCGATTATTAAGGCAGATGGTTATGGCCATGGTGCCGTGCAGGCAGCGGAGGCGCTGGGGGATCTGGCGGATGCCTTCGGTGTGGCAATTCTTGAAGAGGGAATTGAACTGCGTCAGGCAGGGATCCAAAAGCCTATCCTGATTTTGGGATATACACCAGAGCCATTATACCGTCCTATGATCCGGTATGATATTGCGACAGCAGTATTTACCTGGGAAATGGCACAGCAGATCTCGCGTGCGGCGGTAGAGATGGGACAGACGGCCCGGATTCATATCAAACTGGATACCGGAATGAGTCGTATCGGTTTTGACTTGTCGGAGGAGAGCAGAGATGTCATCCACAGGATATCTTCTCTTCCTAATGTGCTGATTGAGGGGTGTTTCACTCATTTTGCGAGAATGGATGAGAAGGATAAGACATGGGCAAAACATCAATTTTCAAAGTTTATGGATTTTACGGCCAGGCTGGAGGCTGACGGGATAAAGCTTGGCTTGAAGCATGCCGCAAATAGCGCAGGCATCATTGAGATGCCGGAGGTGCAGCTGGATATGGTACGTGACGGGATATCCCTCTACGGCCTGTATCCGTCCCAGGAGGTGAGGAAGGAGCGTCTTCCGCTCATTCCGGTGATGGAGGTCGTGTCGAATGTCTCTTTTGTAAAAAAGCTTCCGCCGGGCGTGCAGGTCGGATACGGCGGTACGTATACGACGGAGCGGGAAACACTCGTGGCCACGATCCCGGTCGGCTATGCAGACGGCTATCCCAGAGCATTATCCGGCAGAGGGCGTGTCCTGATTCATGGACAAAGCGCTCCGATCCTGGGCAGAATATGCATGGATCAGTTTATGGTGGATGTGACACAGATCCAAAATGTGGAACAGGGCGACCGTGTGACGCTTGTGGGCCGGGATGGAGAGGAATTTATCCCGGTTGAGGAAGTGGCAGAAATGTCGTATTCCTTCAATTATGAGTTTGTCTGTGATATCGGGAAGCGCATTCCGCGCGTATATTTTTGCGGGGACCGTTGTGTAGCAACGAGAGATTACTATCCGGAATATTAGGCGAATCAAAGAGATATGTATACATTTTCCAAAGTCTGGTAATAATGAAATTAGCAATGTATGAAAGCCGGCAAAATACATAGGCAAGTGGAAATCTAAATCAGAAATGGAGAGTGGACATATTGGTAATTAAGAGGGGAGATATCTATTTTGCAGACCTGAGACCGGTCATCGGCTCCGAACAGGGGGGGATCCGGCCGGTTCTTATTATACAGAATGATATGGGGAATAAGCACAGTCCAACCGTGATTTGTGCGGCGATTACATCAAAAATGAATAAGGCAAAGCTGCCCACACATATTGCACTGGATGCCGGACGGTATCATCTGGTCAAGGACTCCGTGATCCTTCTGGAGCAGATTCGGACGATTGATAAGTCCAGACTTCGGGAGAAAGTATGTCATTTGGATGAAACAATCCTGAAACGGGTAGATTATGCACTCTGTATCAGTCTGGCACTGCAATAGCAGATGATAGAAATGGATGAAGATTACAGTTTTAGCAGTAGGAAAAATCAAGGAAAAGTATTTTACAGACGCAGTCACAGAATATAGCAAGCGGTTAAGCCGCTATTGTAAACTGGAAATAATAGAGGTGGCAGACGAGAAGACGCCTGACCGCGCGAGTGAACGCGAGGAGGAGCAGATCCGCAGGCGGGAGGGGGAGCGTCTGAAACGTCATCTGCGGGATGGCGCGTATGTGATCGCGTTAGACGTGGCGGGGCAGCAGGCATCCTCAGAGCAGCTTGCGGCCAAAATAGAGAGGCTGGGAATTGATGGCAGGAGTCATATTATCCTTGTGATCGGCGGTTCCATCGGTCTCGATCCGGACATCATAAAGAGGGCAGATGAGATCTTAAGCTTTTCGAATATGACATTTCCGCATCAGTTGATGCGGGTCATTCTGTTAGAGCAGATTTACAGATCCTATAAAATTATCCAACGAGAGCCATATCACAAATGAAAATGTATTATTGATCATATGATTAAGAGCAATGTTTGAAATGACAGTAGATTGTGTTGCAGCCACAGTGGATAAAAGTATGGAATCTGTGTTGGAAAAAACTGGACTTTACCCTTATGATGTGTCTTTTTATTTGACAGAAACGAGATAGAGCGATATAATTTAAGATACATATTTATGTGTTTTATAGATAGGTATCCTTGTCTTGCTGCCTTTTATAGAATCATGAGTGTAGGCAGGAATATA
>CAYYGS010000135.1:0-7209 GCA_964471335.1 uncultured Jutongia sp. | reverse complement strand
GCATTGTCCGATCATTACCGATGAGAATCATAAGAAGCTGGCGAAGCGCAGCGGCCATTCGTCTGTCGAGGATCTTCTGGAGCAGGGATTTTTGCCGGAGGCGATCATCAATTTTGTAGCACTTCTGGGATGGAGTCCGTCAGAGGACAGAGAGATCTACAGTCTGCGTGAGTTGGAGGAGGCGTTTGATTACAAACATATCAGCAAGTCCCCGGCCGTATTTGACATCGTAAAGCTGCGTTGGATGAATGGCGAGTACATTAAGGCGATGGACGATGAGCGGTATTATGAATATGCGCTTCCGATCATTGAGAAGACCGTGACAAGGGATGTGGATCGGAAGAAGATTGCGGATCTGGTGAAGACACGTATCGAGGTATTTCCGGATATTACAGAGAAGATTGATTTCTTCCAGGAGCTGCCGGAATATGATATCGCGATGTATACACATAAAAAGATGAAGACAAATTCAGAGAATTCCCTGACTGTATTGCAGGAGATGCTTCCGCGCATTGAGCAGGCGGATGATTTCAGCAGGGAAGGTATTGAAGCATTGTGCAAGGAGTATATTGCGGAGAAGGAAATCAAGAACGGACTTTGTCTGTGGCCGCTTCGTACCGCAGTATCCGGCAAACAGATGACACCGGGCGGCGCATATGAGATTATGGAAATCCTGGGCAAGGAAGAATCGATCCGCCGGATCCGAAAGGGAATCGAACTCCTGCAACAGGCGGCTTCATAGAAAGAGAACATAAGATATAGAGGAGGGAGTTTTTGACAGGAACGTTAAATCCGGCACAGCAGCAGGCGGTCAGGCATTTTCAGGGGCCGATGATGGTGCTTGCCGGGCCGGGCTCCGGCAAGACGAGGGTGATCACACACCGCGTCTGCCATCTGATCAGTGAGAGGGGAGTCAATCCGGCCAATATTCTGGTGATTACCTTTACAAAGGCGGCCGCAATGGAGATGCGGCAGCGTTATCAAAGCATGGCGCCGGCACATTCTGCGCCGGTTCAGTTTGGCACATTTCATGCCATTTTTTTCACGATATTAAAGCATGCCTATCACTATACGGCGGGAAATATTATCCGCGATGATGTGCGGCGGCAGATTCTCAAGGATATTGCGGATACGGTTGATGTCGAGATCATGGATGAGAATGATTTTATCAATGATCTGGGAGCAGAGATCAGCCGGGTCAAGGGTGACAGGATAGAGCTGCAGAGCTATTCCTCTTCGCTCTGTCCGGCTCCTGCCTTCCGAAAGCTGTTTCACAGGTATCAAAATGCTTTGGAGCGCAGAAGGCTGCTCGATTTTGATGATATGCTGGTATATTGTTATGAACTGCTGTCTCAGCGGCCGGATATTCTGGCGCAGTGGCAGAAGAAATATCCCTATATCCTGATCGACGAATTTCAGGATATCAACCAGATTCAATACGATGTTGTGAAGCTGCTGGCGCAGCCGGGCAATCATCTCTTTATCGTGGGGGATGATGATCAGTCGATTTACGGATTCCGCGGGGCCAGGCCGGATATCATGCAGAGCTTTGTCAGGGAGTATCATCCGCAGGAGTGCATTCTGAACATCAATTATCGTTGTGCCAGAGAGATCGTATGCGCGGCGGGAAAGGTGATCGCCCATAATAAAAACAGACTGGAGAAGGTAATCCTTCCGATGCAGGAGGATTCATTGCCGCATGCAGACGGCAGCAGGGACGCAAGTATTACACGGCACGAGATGCAGGCGGTATCTGTCCGTTGCTTTGATAATGCGACACAGCAGAATGAAAGGATTCGTGAGGAAATCACCATGTATCACGGTGCAGGGATTCCGTATTCTGAGATTGCTGTTTTATTTCGTACCAACACGCAGGCCCGTGCAATTGGTGTGAAATTAAAGGAAGCCCAGATCCCGTTTTCCATGAAAGAAATGGTGCCAAATCTATATGAGCACTGGATAGCGCAGGATATATTGTCTTATATCCGCGTAGCGACAGGCAACCGGGAGCGCGGCCTGGTGATGCGCATTATTAACCGTCCGAAACGCTATGTACACCGTACGGCGTTTTCCGAGCCGTATGTTGACTGGCAGGAGCTGGAACTGTACTATGAGGATAAGAGCTGGATGCTGGAAAAACTGGAGGATTTTCAGGAAGAATTGAAACTGATTGCACAAATGCGTCCCTATGCCGCCGTGAATTTTATCCGGCGCGGAGTGGGATATGATGCATACATTCAGGAGTATGCGGATAACCGGGGGATACGGCCGGACGATTTGTATGAGCTGCTGGATGAATTACAGGAAGCATCCAAGCCGTATAAGAGTTTCGAGGAGTGGTTTGCGCAGATTCGAGCCTACGGGGAGGAGATGAAGGAACAGGCAGACAGGAGCAGGCGGATGAAGAGTGGGCGGGAGCCGCAGGAGGACGCCGTAATGCTTATGACGATGCATGGAGCGAAGGGGCTGGAATATGACTGTGTATTTATTCCCGATGCGAATGAGGGGATAACGCCGCATAACAAGGCGGTGCTGGAGGAGGAACTGGAAGAGGAACGTCGTATGTTTTATGTGGCGATGACGCGTGCCAGGAGCCACCTTCATATTTATTATTCCGAAGAGCGATTTAATAGGGAGATGTCCGCATCGCGGTTTGTGCGGGAATTGGAGGAGTAGTCTGGCTGGCCGAAAGTTTCTTGGCAGTCAGTGCGCCCGCCTCGTATTCACTGGGTGCGATCTCCTTGATATCGCGTAAAAGCACCTTATAGCGCATATTTGCTGCATTTAATTCATAGATATAGCGGTCAATCAAATCGGGTTCATTTGTATTCTGCAGGCCCTGATAGGCGTCGTTCATTGCCGTTTGACATTCGCGCAACGCCTTTTTTAGAAAATCCTCCCGTTTCGGAGGAGTCTCTGTTTTATCTGACAAAAGATTTTGCCAGAAATGAGTTTCTCGTTTTTCATCACTCTTATAAACCGATGCTCTCATTATCATCTATACCATGCCTTTCTGATGCTATGATGTCTGGGTCAAAAGCCCCCTTTTGACCCAGGCATACAAACATAATAGTCTGCCTTACTTGCCTATATCCGAATAAATTCGGTATAGGCAAAGGCGGCATACTAACGTATTGTTCTTATAAATAGTATAGACAAGTTATGGAAGAAATATGCAACAAAAATCCCCCGCACCAGACGCTGTTTCGTCTCGTGCGGGGGATTTTAAAATTATTATTTTTATTATTATATGATCTGTCCAGATTATACCTCGGGATCATCCGGCACCAGCGGATCGGAATAAAATGCATTTATAAATTCCTCAATGGATACGCCGGTTACAGGAGGAACTGTTCCGTATTCATCTGTCCTGCCAGGCCATGTGATAGCCGTCAGGGAAGAGTCCTTGAAGGTATCACGGTCAAGGGTCGTTATATTGGCCGGTACAGTCAGTCTCGTCAGCTTGGTACAGCCCGCAAACATATTCGCGCCCAGAGAGGTTACTGTATTGCCGATCGTCACACTTGTCAGGGACGTGCATCCGTTGAAGAGATAATTTCCGAGGACTTCTATCACCGGAGCTCCTGCTGTAATCGTAGTTCCGGGAACCGTCGCCATAGAGAAGGCCTGGAGAGAGGTACAGTCAGAAAAGACATCATTGCCAATCTCCGTGACGCTTGCCGGAATATTAATTCTTTCCAGGCTGCTACATCCGATAAATGCTTTGTCCTCTATTGTAGTAACTTTACTTGTAATATTAAAGCTGGTGATACTGCTGCAGCTGGCAATTGCTGACGCTCCGATTCTCGTCAAATTAGAACCGGTGCTAATGCTGATCGATGTCAGATTTGTACAGCCCTCAAAAGCGGATATTCCCAGGGATGTGACAGAATCAGGAATGCGGATTGTTTTCAGTCCGGTACAACCCTCAAAGGCGAAATCGCCGATTTCTGTCACCGTGTTGGGGATCGTTACTTTTGTAATTTTGCTGCAGCCTGTAAAGGCATTGTCATCAATGGTTTCCGCGCCCGACGTGATCTCGATCTCCGTCAGCTTTTCGTTGTTAAAGAGCTCTCCTCCATTGAATGGAATCGTGGCCGATATCAGTCCGCTGCAGCCATCAAAGGCCCAGGAGCCGATTTCTGTCACGCTGATGGGAAGAGCGATGCTTGTCAATCCGGAGCAGTTCTCAAAGGCATACTCCCCGATGCTCTGCAATCCGTTGCCAATCTTGATACTCGTCAGCCCGCTGCAATTTTGGAATACACAGTTTTCCAGAGTGGTCAGGCTGGTCGGCAGTGTAAGAGATCCTGACAGGCCGCAGTTTGCAAATGCACTGGGGCCGATTTCCGTCACGTTGGCCGGGAGCCGCACTGATTTGAGGCTGCTGCAGTTCTCAAAGGCTGACTCTTCAATTGTTGTCAGGGCATTCTGAGCATTGAAAGCCGCCAGCATCGTACAATTTTTGAAAGCGCTGGTTCCGACTGTGGTCAGATTCAGCGGCGGTGTGACGCTTGCCAGAGTCTCACAATCCTCGAAGGCTGAAGCCGGAATTATAGTGACAGGGCTTGGAATGGCAATCTGTGCCAGCTTCTTGCAGCCCTTAAAAGCGGCCTCACCCAACTCTGTCATACTTCGCGGAAGGGTAATTGTTTCCAGAGATTCGCAGCCCTCAAAAGCTGATTCCCCAATCGCTGTCATGCCGGTTTGCGGCAGTGTGATCGTTTGCAGATTGTTACAATTTAAAAATGCAAAAGAGTCAATACGCTCAATCGGTGAAGTGACCTTCACACGAATCAGATTATCGCAGTCCGCAAATTCCTCATCCGCAATACTGTCCCGGAGGTTCCAGGAAAGCACGAGCTCTACAGGCCCTTCGATATCGGAAATATCACTTGCTGCTCCATTCGTAACAACAGTTGGATCTCCCTCTGCCGCCGGTGTCTGAATCACTACCGGTGGATCGGTCGGCATATTGTCGGTTGGCGGCGGGGTTGGTGTCGTGCCTGTGTCCGGTGTGGCTGCCGCGCTCGAAGTCGGGGAAGCGGTGACATCAGATGTGGGCGTCACGTCATCGGTCGGCACGATACTTGCATCGGGTAAGGTCGTGTCAGTCGGCGGTACGCTTGCCGCGGTTGTGGCAGATGGAACAGAAGACGGGGATGCACTGGTGACGGCAGCACCGCTGCTGGGCCGTGGAGTCCGCGTCGGCCGTGGAGTCCTTGTGGTCTTCGGATCCGCAGCTTTTACTGTTACCTTGCAGGTATACTTTTTCTTGCCGATTGTAGCCCGAACGGTCGCTGTTCCCTTTTTGACGCCTCGGACAGTAACAGAAGTTTTAGACTTCTTTTTCAGCTTGATTAGCTTAGCCCCTTTTGTGATCTTCCATTTTACCTTTTCCTTATTATTTTTCAGTTTGATTTTGACAGTTTTTCCCACCGTTACAGTCACCTTTTTGGTAATACTAACCTTTTTGGCGGCGTCTGCCTCTGCTCCGAGATTGGTAAATACCAGAGCTGACGCCAGTATGACTGCTATGTTCTTTTTAAGTCTTTGCTTCATGATTTTGCTCCTTCACAGTATGTCTTACTAAGGCGGTTAAATATCGATGAATTTTACCGTCTTAGTAATATATTTTCTCGGTTACCATAACAAAAAATCGTATAAAAATACAATTATATCATACTAATGTTTTTTTCCCGTGTCAACCATATTTTATGAATCAAGTCAGACGAAATACAGCCATTTTCCTGTTCCACCAACATTTATTTTACAAGAAAAAGAAACTACGGTATACTATGGGCTAGTACAATGAATATTTGTTGCAATAAACGATATAAAAATAGAAGGTGAATCATAATGAAGGATAAGTTAAAAGAAATAAAACCAGTCACATATCTGACAATCGCCGTTTTCCTCTTTGGGTGTCTGCTGCGCCTGCTCTGTTTATCAGATTATCCGGCCGGACTGAATCAGGACGAGGCGTTTTCAGGATATGAGGCATATTGCATGGCAACGACAGGTGCAGATTCTTTTGGTTACCATAACCCCGTTTATCTGACGGCCTGGGGAAGCGGAATGAATGTATTAAACAGTTATCTGATTCTCCCTCTTGTTAAGATATTCGGAAATCATGTTTTTTGTATCCGTCTGCCACAGGCTGTCCTGGGCTGTCTTTCTCTGCTGGCAGTTTATATGTTGTTTCGAAAACTTGTGGATCAAAGGGCAGGGCTGACAGCAATGTTTATCCTGGCCGTGATGCCGTGGCATGTAATGGAATCGAGATGGGGGCTGGAGAGTAACCTTGCCCCGGAATTTCTGTTATTTGGATTATGCTTTTTTGTATATGGCATGGAGCGGCCGAAATATTATATCTGGTCTGCATTGATGTACGGCCTCAGCCTGTACTGCTATGCGACGATCTGGCCGATTGTCCCTGTGATCCTGCTGACGCAGATTATTTACGCGGCATGTTATAAGAAGATTCACCTGGATCGTTATCTTTTGATTTCGGCGGGGATTGTCGTCCTGTTCGGCCTGCCGCTTCTGCTCTTCCTGCTCGTGAATAAGGGAATCATAGGAGAGATCAGAACACCTCTTTTCTCTGTTCCGAAGCTGCTGTATATGCGGGAAAGTGAGATTTCTTTTGAGGGGTTTGCCCAAAAAATGCAAAACCTTATCACGATCCTGTGGAAACAAAATGACGGTCTTCCGTGGAATGCCACACAAGGATACGGACTCTATTATAAGTTTAGTATATTGTTTGCGGCAATCGGATTGATCTATATGATCTATCTGATTGTGCAGAATTTCAGGAAGAAGGAATGCAGCGGCGTTTTCTTTCTTCTGATTCACCTGGTGGCTGCCTTTTTCCTGGGCTGCCTGATTGAAGTCAATATTAATCGGATCAATTGTATTCACATCCCGCTGATCTGCTGTACCATATTCGGGATACTGGCATGCGGCAGAGTGGTTTGGAAGCATGCGCCTTATGTAGTGATGGGAGTTTATCTGATCGCCTTTGTGCTGTTCGGACATCACTATGTCACCGATTATAATACAGAAATCGGATATTATTTCCAGGCCGGAATTGATGATGCGATTCGGTTTGCATCAAAGAAGGATGGCGATATCTATATGAATAATGTTTCCTATGCAAAGGTTTTATACTGCTCCGAAACAGATCCCGATACGTACCGTCAGACGGTT
>CAYYGS010000134.1:0-7216 GCA_964471335.1 uncultured Jutongia sp. | reverse complement strand
TATGAGAAGGTATTTTCCTCCGCTGAGAAAGGCTTTATCAGTGCGACCCATGAAAGCCTTTGCTGCCTCAAATCCCTATCTGCACATTTTCCAAAAATTGTGTGCGCACTTTAGACAGAGGGTTTGATGAGAATGATTATTACAGATATTTTTTGAAGAACCATGAGAAATTCGTCATCCGTGCTAAGAAGAATCGTAACGTGATATATAATGGGAAAACGCAGAACGTTATGGATGTTGCCCAAAAATATAAGGGGAGTTACCGGATGAATTTTATAGATAAACATGGAAAGAAGATTGCATGTAAACTCAGTTATATTCCGGTAAAGCTGTGCGAATTTCCTGAAAAAAATCTGGAGTTAATTGCAGTGTATGGATTTGGGTCACAAGCTATGTTATTGCTGACAAATATAGATATGTCGGAGAGGAAAAAACTTTGCATGATTGCAGCAAAAGTTTTCTTGATGAGATGGAGAATTGAAGAATATTTTAAGTTCAAAAAGCACCAGTTTGAACTGGAAGATTTAAGAGTACTTTCCCTGCAGTCAATTCGTAACCTGAACCTTTTTGCAACGCTGGCGGCAGGATACATTGGTATTACAAATTCAGAAAAAGAGGACACCATTTTTATGCTGGAATTAACGGAATGTTCCAGGCGGATTTTTGATATCCCGAAATTTGTTTTTTTATGCTTTGGGATATGCCGTTAAGCGCGTCCTTGCAGGGACACGCTCAGGCATAAATGGGTTTCTTTTGAAAAAAGTGTAATCACAACAGATGACACTGGTTCAGTGCTTTGGAATAGAAGCTTTCGGATGATAGCGGGTTAAAAAATGGGGAAAGTCAAAATTAAAGAACAGTAGCGCAAGGGGGCCTGATTATGCTATAATAAAGCAACTGTATCAAGCTCCTCTTTTTGTAAAAGGAAAGGGGGAATAGCATGGCAGAACAGAGAAAGGATAATAAAGGAAGGCTTTTGCACACTGGCGAAAGTCAGATGCCGGATGGAAGGTATCGTTATCAATATACAGATACCTTTGGAGACAGGCGAGCGGTTTATTCTTGGCGTTTACAGCGGCATGACCGGATTGTGCCGGGAAAGAAAATGGAACTGTCGCTTCGGGAAAAAGAACAACAGATACAGGCAGATTTGTTTGACCAGATTATTCCGGCTGGTGCGGGTATGAAAGTGATTGATCTGGTGGAGAAATATGTGTCATTGAAAACAAATGTGGGAGAATCAACGAAGGCAAGTTACAGGACGGTAATCGCCCTGTTAAAGAAGGATTCCTTTGGAAAAAGACGCATTGACAAAGTGAAACTCAGCGATGCAAAGGCATGGTTGGTTTCTTTGCAGAATCCCTTTAATTTTGAGTTGATGTCAGTGGTTTATGATGATAGTATAAAGCGTGAGGCATTGTCTTATGAAGATGAGCGCAAATTTATGAAGTTTGTCAAAGAGGATGCGTATTTTGCAAAATATTATGACGCAATTTATATCCTTTTTCATACCAGGCTGCGTATTTCAGAGTTTGTTGGGTCGACTATCAGGGATATTGACTTTAAGGCAATGAGTATTCATGTTGATCATCAGCTCCAGAGATACAAGAAGGTTGACCCCATTGAAGAACCAAAAACGGAAAGCGGTGTGAGGCAGGTGCCTATGACGCAGGAGGTAGCAGAGTGTTTTCGCAGAACTATCAAACAGAGAAAACAGCCAAAGGTTGAACCGATTGTTGATGGTTATTCCGGATTTCTTTATCTGGAAGATAATAACGACCGTTGGTTGCCTGGTATTGGGAAAAGCGTTTCCAGCGCATCTGCAAAAAGTATAATAGTATTTATCGTGTGCAGATGCCGAAAGTCACCCCGCACGTATGCAGACATATATTTTGCAGTCGTATGGCTACTAAGCGCATGAACCCTAAGACGCTCCAATACATAATGGGACATAGTGATATCAGCGTCACGCCAAACACCTATACCCATCTGGGCTTTGAGGAAGCGGCGGATGAAATGAGGTGGGTGATGGGAAATCTGTCGTGAGTTACGGATGAGATGTTTATCTCACTTTTTAACTCATTTATCCGAGAAACTATGCAAAATTATACGATGCCATGCCAATTCAAAATAGAGAAATTAATTGTCCGGAGGCTAGATATACAGGGCTCTGGGACATTATGAAAGGAAATGCAGAATTATGATTAAAATATTATTCATCTGCCACGGCAACATCTGCCGCAGCCCAATGGCAGAATTTGTTATGAAGGATCTGGTCACCAAAAGCGGCTATGAGGATGAATTCCTGATAGAATCGAAAGCGACCAGTACAGAAGAATTAGGTAACTCCCCACACCGCGGAACAGTGAGCAAGCTGCGTCAGGAAGGTATTCCGATGGGAAAGCATATTGCCACACAGATGAGCCGCAGGGATTATGACCGATATGATTATATTATTGGGATGGATCAGTGGAATTATAAGAATATGCTTCGGATTGTAGGAGAAGATACAGAACATAAGATTTCGTTGCTTTTAGAATTCGCGGGCAGTGAGAGGGATATTGCCGATCCCTGGTATACCGGCAATTTTGATCAGACGTATGAGGATGTCAGGGAGGGATGCGAGGCATTGCTGCATCACCTTCTTCTAAAAGGAGAACTATAATACGAAGGCGACTAAAGATTGTTCATCAACCCGCATGCTTCACTTGAAGTCTGCTGTAACCTTTGCTATAATGAAAATAATGGAAATAGTGCAGAAATGGAGATTCGTGTAAAAGTCAATTTTTGTACGTGAGATTTGTGCAGGCTGATTCTATTTGCTTTGCACACATTTTATACAAATCTCGTCAAAGCGAATTGCGCACATTTGACAAAGAACAGCGTTTTTATCATGATGTAAGCCGCCGAAAGCGGCATGGGGGTTTTTATGAAAGAGAAGATTTTACGGCGATTCAGAGAAGTTTATGGGGAGGATGGAACGGCTTATTTTGCACCGGGTCGTGTGAACCTGATTGGAGAGCATACGGACTACAATGGCGGACATGTGTTTCCCTGTGCGCTGACGATTGGCACATATGGTGCGGTGCGCCGCAGGGAGGACAATAAGCTTCGGTTTTATTCCCTGAATTTTGAGCATTTAGGGATTATTGAATCCGATTTAGATGATTTAAAGCCCAGGAAGGATGCGGGCTGGACTAATTATCCGAAGGGTGTGATCTGGGCCTTGCAGGAAAAGGGCTATTCGATCCCGTGCGGGATGGATTTGATGCTGTGCGGAAATATTCCGAACGGCTCTGGTCTGTCTTCATCTGCTTCGGTAGAGGTGCTGACGGGTTATATTTTGAATGATATTTTTCAGCTTGGCATTTCGAATCAGGATTTGGCATTGATTGGCCAGTTTTCAGAGAATAATTTTAATGGCGTAAATTGTGGGATTATGGATCAATTTGCGATTGCCATGGGAAAGAAGGAGCATGCCATTTTTCTGGACACGGCAGACCTTTCCTTTGAGTATGCGCCAATTCGTCTCGACGGGGCCAAGATTGTTATTTCCTGCAGTAATAAAAAACGTGGATTGGGAGACTCCAAGTATAATGAGAGACGGGCGGAATGCGAAGAGGCTCTGCGCGAAATCCAGACCGGAATGGGAATTGAAACTCTCGGCGACCTGACAGAGCAGCAGTTTGATACGGTGCAGATGGCCATTCATGATGAGGACAGGAGAAAGCGCGCCAGACATGCAGTGTATGAGAACCAGCGTACGATTCAGGCAGTAAAGGCGTTAAAGGACAACGATATTGCCTTGTTTGGTAAATTGATGAATGAGTCCCATGTTTCGCTCCGGGATGATTATGAGGTCACGGGGGAGGAGCTGGACACTTTAGTCGAAGAGGCATGGAAGGTGGAAGGCGTGATTGGTTCGCGTATGACGGGAGCAGGATTTGGTGGATGTACCGTCAGCATTGTGAAAGATGAAGCAGTAGATACATTTATTCAACGTGTAGGTGCTGCTTATCGGGAACGGATTGGTTACGCGGCTGATTTTTATGTGGTAGAAGTGGGCGATGGCCCCTGCAAACTCTGAGTAAGATGAGGGAGCGTTATATTAAAATAGATACGAAGGAGGTGTTGTACAATGGATATATTCGATCAGGAAGAGGTTGATACGCGTGATATGACGAAGGATAATTTTGAGAAGCTCATAAATATGTCGGACTGCGGAATGATGATTGTCAGGCTGCAGGCGGAACCGGAAATTATATATGCGAATGATTATTATTATCAGAATCTCCAGTATACCCGAGAAGAGTATGAGGATCTTTTTGGAAATACGTTGATGGGGCCGCTTGTTGAGGAAGAAAAACAGAAGATCAAGAATTTGATTGCACGTCAGTCGGCTGCAGGCGGCAGCATTCATTTGGAATTTCGTGTTAACAGAAAAGACGGTTCTGTGATTTGGACATCCTTTTGTGCGAAAAAAGGCGGATTTTCGTCGGATATGTATTACTATTGCTCGTGCCTGGATGTGACGGCTTCCAAGCGTCATCTGGATGATGTCTATAAGGCGAAGCATGAGCTTGACGTGATTGCCAATAGTATTCCCGGAGGCGTCGTAAAGCTGCGGATGTCTGATTACCTTATGCTCTATGCCAATGATGGCTTTTTCCGACTGGCAGGATACAGCCGTTCAGAATATAATATGCAGTTTCATAATTGTACTGCCGATCTGCTGCATCCGGATGACAGGAAAATGGTAGACAAGGTAGTTCGGCAGGCCATTAGCAATCATGGACCATTAGGGCTGGAGTATCGGATCATCCACAAAAACGGCGAGGTTCGATGGTCCTATATTAATGGAACCCGGATCGAGGATGACCATGGTGCTGCTGTGTTTTTATGTGTTATCGTAGACATCACTTCCCGGAAGAGGATTGAAGCGGAGCTGGCAGACAAAGATCACCGCTCGGATGTGATCTCCAAAATGTTGAATGAGACGATTTGGACATACGATGTGGAGTCTGACATTTTATATCGCAGTGGGCAATTAGGAATGACGTATTCCGCGGATGCTGTTTTGGAGAAGCAGTTTTCTTCCGAGCGGGTACGGGATTTTATTCATCCGGAGGATGTGGACCGTTTCCTGAAAAAGAAGGAAAAGTGGATTGAGAGGCCGACAAAGGATCATGATATATTTCGTGCGGTAAATGAGCAGGGGGAATATAGAAATATCGAAGTGCATGTATGTTCTGAGTCGGGAAATGGGGACACGGTTGATAAGGTCTATGGTGTCACACGCGAAATACGGGACGTGAGTGATGAGGAGGAGTCTTTGTCTCGGAGAGACAGTATCAAAAAGGCCGAGGGCAAGCTCCTGAAAATGGTGAAGATCAGCCAGAGCGAGCCGGAGGATACGATTACCGGGTTGCTGCCATACGCTGTGTTCCTGCGCAAGGCAGAACGCATTATACTCGACAGGAGCGGGGAGGAGCATTATGCTCTGATCTGTGCAGATATTAATGAGTTTCAAAAGGTAAGCCATCATTACGGTTTTTATATTAGTAATCATATCCTCAAGACGTTTTCAGACGTGCTTTTAAAGAATTTGTCGAAGGATGGTATGTGTGCCCGTGTAGACGCAGATTATTTCGTCGTATTATTCCAGTATCAGGATCATAAGCAGCTGGTGAAGGCGATGTCAGCAGTCGTGCGTCATCAGGAGGAAATGGAGAAGGATGAGGATTTTATAGAGTTCGGTTCTACGGTCGGGGTCTATCTGGTTCAGGAGGGAGACCACGAGCTTTTGGATATGCTGGAAAAGGCAGATCTGGCGCGGCGCAGCATTAAAGGGCTGCGGGGTAATCATTATGCCATTTATACAGAGGATATAGCCAAGAGCCTTTCGACAGAGGATGAGACGATTGAGGAAGTGAAAAAGGCTATGGCAGATGATACGGTGGAAATATATTATCTGCCACGCATTCGAGAGGATAAGGAGCACATTATTGGCTGTAAGGCAGTGCCGCGTATCCTGATGAAGTCCGGCCAGTATCTGGAATATAAGCATATTATGCACTTGATGGAGCGCGGTGCGCAGTTGAATGAGTTTAGCTTTTATGTATTGCGCAAGGTCACGGATAATCTCGGGGTATGGAAGGCAAAGGGCAATAATGTGATGCCTGTTTCCGTGGAACTGACAGCCAGCCAGCTTAGTACGACGCAGGCTGTAAATCGGATTCATGAAATGATTACCAGAAATCATCTGGAGCCAAAGGATTTTATCTTTGAGATCCCGGAACGCTTCTTTGCAGAGGGGACGACAGCGTTTGAGATGGCGATACAGACGTTGAGCAAGCTGGGATATCAGATTTATATTACGAGGTTTGGTGCCGATCATACGGCGGTCAATTCTATGCGGCGGCTCTCGATTTCCGGTATCAAATTCCACGGAGAATATTTCAGTGAGCACATGATTAACGAAAAGGATACCATCGTTCTGAAAAAGGTAGTGGAGATGGCCAAAGAGATGGGAATGGGAGTATCCTGTGGCGGCATTTACACAAAACTCCAGGAGGATTTTGCCAAGAAATTGGGATGTAATATTTTTGAAGGAGATTATTATTTTGGAGCTGTCAAAAATATTGTATTTGAAAAATGTTTCCTGACGGATAAGAATGCACAGGGTGCTTTATCCAAAACTTAAATTTTACTGTCCCGGCGTTTAAGCCGGAAGATATTGGCAGAGTATGATAGAGAACTTATAGAGTAAACAATAATTAGCCGGAAAACGGCGGAAATGGAAAAGAGTATGTTAGATTTAAAATTTGTCCGGGAGAATCCGGAACTTGTGAAAAAAAATATTCAGGATAAGTTTCAGGAGGAGAAGCTGCCTCTGGTGGATGAAGTAATTGCACTGGATGCAGAGGCGAGAAAGACGCAGCAGGAGGCTGATGAGCTTCGCGCGAACCGTAAGAGGGTATCGAAGGAGATCGGTGCCCTGATGGCACAGGGAAAGCGTGAGGAGGCAGAGGCCAAAAAGGAGGAAGTCAATAAAAATGCGGCAAGGCTGGACGAGCTGAGTGCAAAGGAGCCGGAGCTGCAGGCGAAGATTCGCGAAATTATGATGGCGATTCCAAATATTATTGATCCCAGTGTGCCGATTGGCCGTGATGACAGTGAAAATGTGGAGATTGAGAAGTTTGGTGAGCCGGTGGTT
>CAYYGS010000133.1:0-7219 GCA_964471335.1 uncultured Jutongia sp. | reverse complement strand
TTTGGGTTATTCCTTTTGGCAGTGTTATTTATAACACTGCTTACCATTCGTATTTACGTTTTGTAAGTAGCCATACATAGCAAAACCACCCTTGTACTTTGGTCAGTGGAAGGGTGGCATTGCTATCTTATTCATTTGGTCAACCCCTTGTGGGCGGCCGTTCCTTTTCTATACTATAACATAGTTATCTGGTTTATACAAGTATTAGTGGAAAAATCAGCGCTGGTATTTGCCATCATTCACAGACAGACACACAGGGAGTAACAAGACGTAAAATTCCGAGCACTATTGAATATAAAGGTTTTTGAAGCTTTAAAAAGTTATACAAGGCTTTTTAAAATGAGAATTTATTTTAAAGCTGATTGCAGAGGGACAGAAATACGGTGAGATTGCAATGCTCATCAATGTGGTGGGAGTATCACCGAGTCAGGCACCGATTGAGGCAATCTTAAAGGTAGATCTTTACGGGACAGCCGTGTTATTGGAGGAAGTGGGAAAGATGATCCGTGAGGGTGGTGTCGGTGTAACGATTTCCAGCCAGTCCGGACACAGGATGCCGGCGTTGGGGAATGAGATTGATGAACAGCTTGCGGTGACACCGCTGGCGCTTGACGAGTTTAATGGACCGAGAGGTGATTTTTATAAAAACATGTTTGCAAAATGTCCGGCGGGAAGACCGGGAACGGCAGATGAGGTGGCAGATTTTATAAAATTGAGAATGGCGCTGTTGACCTAGTTGAAAGAAAGGAGAAAATTTTATGGAACAGTATTTTGGAGAATCCACACCAAAACTCGGCTTTGGTTTGATGAGACTGCCGAAGAATGGTATGGAAAAAATTGACATTGAGCAGACAAAGAAAATGGTAGATTTATTTATGGAGGCAGGGCTGAACTATTTTGATACGGCATATGTGTATGATGGCGGAGATTCAGAATGTGCTGCAAAAGCAGCACTGGTAGACCGCTATCCCCGTGAGAGTTATACACTGGCAACCAAGTTGTGTGCCTGGATGGGAGCCCATGATGAAAAGACTGCAAAGCAGCAGTTCTATACCAGTCTGGAGCGCACTGGGGCGGGATATTTTGACTACTATCTGCTGCATGCCCTTCAGGCGGGGAATTATAAGATGTATGATACATATCACATTTGGGATTTTGTAAAAGAGCAGAAGGAAAAAGGGTTGATTAAGCATTGGGGATTTTCCTTCCACGCAACGCCGGAGATTCTGGATGAAGTTCTGACGAAGCATCCGGACGCAGAGTTTGTTCAGTTACAGCTTAATTATGCAGACTGGGAAAATGCGGATGTCACTGCGAGGGCAAACTATGAGGTGGCGAGAAAGCATGGGAAATCCATTGTGGTTATGGAGCCTGTGAAGGGCGGCGCATTGGCAAATCCGCCTGAGGCCGTCAGAAAAGTTTTTGATGAGGTAAATAAGGAAGCCTCTTATGCGTCATGGGCGATTCGTTATGCCGCTTCTTTAGAAGGGATTATTACGGTGTTATCCGGGATGTCAAATATGGAGCAGATGGAGGATAACCTTTCCTATATGAAAGATTTTAAGCCATTGGATGCGAAAGAACAGGTGGCAATCCAGAAGGCACAGGAGATAATCAATGGAGTAAAGTCAATTCCGTGCACAGCATGCCATTACTGTACTGCCGGCTGCCCGAAACAGATTCCGATTCCGGAAATCTTTGCTGCCCGGAATAAACAGTTAGTCTGGGGGCAGATTGATGAGGGAAGGAAGGCATATGCACAGGCAGTGAAAGATGTCGGAACTGCCTGTGACTGTATTGCCTGCGGGCAATGCGAGAAAGCTTGTCCGCAGCAGATTAAGGTGATCGAAAAATTGAAAGAAT
Source organism: uncultured Jutongia sp. (assembly GCA_964471335.1). GTDB lineage: Bacteria > Bacillota > Clostridia > Lachnospirales > Lachnospiraceae > Jutongia. Next base: position 5,356 of record CAYYGS010000133.1, on the reverse strand, counting down.
GTGCAAATGAATTTTAATGTGACAGCACTGGTTAAAATTGATTTCTTAATTGGCAGAAATCTGATAAGATAAGGATAAGATTTGTAAACTGGGAGGTTTATCATGGCAAATATTTTAATTGTTTATTATTCTCGAAAGGGACAGAATTATTGGAACGGCGGCATTAAGGATATCGCAAAGGGGAATACGGAGCGTGTGGCAGAATTTATTCAGAATGCCGTTGGCGGGGATTTATTTGAAATTGATACCGTCAAATCCTATGACAAAGACTATTATGTGTGCATTGAGGAGGCAAAGAAGGAACTGCATGAGGGAGCCAGGCCGGAGTTGAAAAAATATGTGGACAGTATAGAACCTTATGATACCATTTTTGTAGGATATCCGAACTGGTGGGGAACAATGCCGATGGCGATGTTTACATTTCTTGAGCACTATGATTTGGGTGGAAAAAGAATCATTCCTTTCTGTACGAATGAGGGAAGTGGAATGGGCAGCAGTGAGCGGGATCTGAAAAAAATCTGTAAAGGCGCAGTGGTAGAGAAGGGGCTTTCCATTCATGGAGCAGAGGCAGAGAGTTCAGGAGACAAGGTTTCATCTTGGGCAAAGAAAATGGCAGAATGACGGGGGTGCGTCAAGGCAAAAGGCAGTATATGGATGCCATTGATGATGGCATATTATGGAGGTAGAAATATGCGGACAAAAAATGTAATTGTCTTACCCTATGACCCTAAATGGAAAACTGATTTTGAAAATATAAAACGAGAGCTTGTAAGTGTGATAGGCGACTTAGTTGTATGTATTGAACACGTGGGAAGCACCTCTGTGGAAGGGCTTTCTGCAAAACCGATTATTGATATTGATGTTGTCATCAGTGACTATTCGGTTTTTGATAGTGTTGTAAGCAAGTTGGGCACTATTGGGTACGTTCATGAAGGGAATCTTGGCATAAAAGATAGAGAAGCTTTCAAATACTCTGACAAGCCACATTTACAAAAACATCATTTGTATGTATGCCCTCAGAATTCCAGGGAGTTGTTACGTCATATCACCTTCAGAGACTTTCTTAGGAATAATCCCGATGCGATAAAAGAATATAGTGAGGTTAAGGAAAGGGGAGCAAAACTTTTTCCTGATAATATGGATAAGTATATTGAGTATAAAACTTCCTGTATAGAAAAAATGTATTCATTGTGTGGTTTGACCTGATTCATCCATTAAGTTCAGTAAAGGAGAGATATGATAAGATGACAGAGGTTAAATTTTATGAGAGCATAGGGGATGAACTGCTTAAGTTTGCTGTAATTATATCCAAAACACAGAATAAATACGTTTTCTGTAAACATAAGGACAGAGATACATGGGAAATCCCCGGAGGGCATCGGGAACAGTTCCCGGAGAGCACGGGAAATTGGGAAGATATTTTGGATACGGCAAAACGGGAACTATATGAAGAAACAGGTGCTCTGGAATTTGATATAAAACCTATTTGCGTATATTCTGTTACGGCACCTGATAATTTTGATGGCAGGGAATCCTTTGGAATGCTGTTTTTTGCTGATATCGAGTGTTTTGAAACAGAGTTGCATAGTGAGATTGAGAAAATTGCGATAATGGATGAACTACCGGAAAGGTGGACATATCCGGATATCCAACCGTATTTGATAAACGAGGCAAAGAGACGGGGCTATTTATAAATGGAGGGATTAGAATCCAGATAAAATGTCTTATCAGAATTATTATTATTTCTCATAGAAAAGATGATCTTAAGATATGCGGCAGAATATACATCATGGAAAGGAGCCTATGATTATATGAATATCATAAAATTTAAAAGTGTCAGTAAACAGTACGGGAAAAATGATATTTTGAAAAATATAAATTTTTCCATCGAAGAAGGTACTATAACCGGAATGGTTGGTCCAAATGGAGCAGGTAAAACGACAATATTCAAACTGATTGCAAATTTTGTGAATGCCAGTCAAGGTGTAATTTATTATAACGGTGTTGAAATAGAAAAAGCAGATCGGCGAGAAATCGGTTTTTTAGTGGAAAATCCAAAATTAGATTATAATTTAACGGCCTATGATAATTTAAAATTACTTACTATTTTAACAGAAACACAAGATGATGAATATATTAATAGGGTTTTGCAGGTGATCGGCTTAGACAGCGCAAAGGGAAAAAAGGTAAAAGAGTTCTCTTTAGGAATGAAACAACGATTGGGAATTGGCATGGCGATTGTAACAAAACCTAAATTAATAATACTAGATGAGCCGCTCAATGGCTTGGATCCAGAGGGAATTGTGGGTATTAGAAAAGCTTTAATTGCCCTAAACGAAGAGTGGGGAATAACTATTTTAATATCCAGTCATATGTTAATGGAGCTAAACAAATTGGCTCAAAATTATATTTTTATAGCAAATGGTGAAATAAAGGAAGAAATTGAAGCAAGCAAAATTCCGGGCGATATAGAAGAGTATTATATGGAGAAAATTGTAAAATGATAAAAAATAATACAAAATATATATGGAAGCAATTTACAGCAAATAAACGAATATTGATTTGGGGGATTGTGATTAGTCTTTTAGTCATATCTCTATCATTGTTTCTGTGTGAAACCGAAAAAAAGGTACCGTTTTCAGAGATAACATCAAGAGAAGTGCCAAATGCGATTTATGGTGCTGGCTATATTTTTCTTTTACTATATATGGTTATTATTTTAGCATCCAGCAATTATTCGTACTTCAAGGATGAAACGTATACATATGAGATATATTATGGGAAAAATTGGTCATCCGTGCTTTCACGAATTCTTTGCCAGGCAGGTACATTCATTGGCATGTTTACAATCGAGATGATATTGACGGGCATTTTTTTTGGAAATATTTTAGAACTGTATTTTTGGAAGAATCTTTTCATTATAGCATTGTTCTTGTTCGCAATTGCTGAGATAACAATTACAATAATTTGGGTGATAAAAAATATTGTAATCAGTACAATTGTCGTCAGTTTATATTTTCTTTTGGTAGGTAGTTTGCTGCCATGGAAACAGACATCTGGCATTATAGCGCCGGATTTGGCATTTTATTTATGGTCATTGAATAAAAACAGTCCGAGTGTATTGATTGCAATGGCAAGCTTGTTTTTTTACGGTGTGGTTAGTTGTCTTATATTATTGATGATGGAAATGTCAAACAGGAGGAGAAAGCATGGAAGTTCAGGCATTTGAGGGGAAAAAGAATAAATTTTTATATGTATCAATTGTAGTGGGAATAATATATTATTTACTTCCAATGATAATTAACTACAAAGCAGATGGCAGTAAATATACATTACACAATATTTCGGAACTATATCTTAATGGAGGCAATTCTTTTTTTGCAGTAATGGCAGTCTTATTAATGGTTTACTTTTTTTCAGGTCAAATTAAGATGGATTTGATGCAGTATGAAATTTCCTATGGCATTTCTCTGAAAAAGATTATCTTGTCCAAAATGTTTTATGCACCTGTACTATGTAGCTTAGTGTTAAGCCTGGTGTCTGTTGGAATTGTGATACTATTTGCGGTGATGAGTGGAGAATTCATTCCGACCTATTATTGGGCTCAGCTAATCATGATGTTTGTCTCTTTACTTACAGTATCTCAAATGACAGTATTCTTTATTATTATCGCAGGGGATGTAGGGAAGGGCGCTCTTGGAGCTCTTGCTATTTATTATTTTTTAGAACTAGGAATTGGACTTACTCTTTCAGGTTTGGAATTTGTGTTTGATATTTCATTGCGACTGATAAGAAGTATGATTTTATGGGTAGAGGTGGGATATTCCTTTGGTATAATACATGAAACTGTGCATTTATTACAGATGGTTATTATGAGTTTTGTATCTTGGGGAGTGCATTTTGGTGTTTTTTATTTCATTTTACACAAAAAGTTAACGGCGAATTAGATTTAAGGTTATTCAATTCCCGTTTGCAAATGAATAAACTTGTATTTTGAAAGGAAAATCAAATAAAAAACACCAAAAGTATTTATCTATAGGTGAGCCTGTGGATAAATACTTTTGGTGAATATAATACATTGCAAATAAGTTACCAGATATAGAAAATCTATCACACTTTCAGTTGGAATTGTTTTACAGATTCCTCCAAAGTCGTGGATTGTGCAAACAACTCCTGGCTGGTTGCAGAGGTTTCTTCCGCTGCCGCAGAGTTATTCTGGATTACTTCTGAAATCTGTTCAATACCGATTTCCAGCTGCTTCATTGCATCCGCCTGGGAAGTTGATAATGTGCTGATTTCGTTGGTTGATTCAGCCAATGCCTGGATTCCTCTGATGACAGTGCCAATCGATTCTGTTGTTCTCTGCATGATTGCATTTCCCTCTTCGATTTCACGAATGGCATTCTCAATTAAGTCTCTTGTGTTAGCGGCTGATGTGGTACTATCTGCAGCAAGTTTACCAATCTGGTCTGCAACTACCGCAAATCCTCTTCCGGTTTCTCCGGCCCTTGCTGCCTCAATGGATGCATTTAATGACAGAAGGTTCGTCTGAGAAGCAATATCCTCAATGGAAGTAATAATGTTTGCGATTTCCTTTGAAGTATCATTAATTCGAACCATTGCTTCGTTCAGATGCTTGATATCCTCATTGCTATTCTCAGCTTCCGCCCTGAATTCTGCGGCATCATGGTAGGATGTCTCGGCTTTCTCTGAACTGTAGACAATTGTCTCTGTGATATTTTGGATGGTGGCTGTCAGCTCTTGAACAGAGGCCGCCTGATTCGTAGCACCCTCGGCCAGTGATTGTGCACTTTCTGCCAACTGTGAAGAACCCATTGAAACCATCTCGGAAGATTCGTGGATACTTCCCATTGTATTGCTTAAGGTGTTTGTAATAACTTCAAGTGTATTCTCAAGGGTTTTGAAATCTCCCATGAAATTTACGTTAGAGGAAATATTAAAGTTTCCTTCTGAAATTTCGGTCAATTGCCTGATCAGCTCCTGTATGTATGTTTTGATCATATTGGTGGTTTCTATGAAGGAGTCTGTCATTTCTCCAATTTCATCCGGATACATTTTCTCAATTGAGATATCCAGGATACCCTGCTCAAGCTGTGCACACGCCTCTTTTATTTCGGTAATAGGATCTGCAAAAAGCTTTGCCACAAAGGAAGCAAATTTCAAAGAGATAGTTCCTGCAATGAGAATCACCAAAACCATGATGATGGTGCAAACCATGGTTGTAGTTTTTAAAATGGTAGATGTACGAGTACCCATTTTTACATTTAAGTCGATCAGACCTTCTACAGAGGCTGTAAGCTCCTTTAATTTAGGCTTTCCCTCTGTGACCATGACA
>CAYYGS010000132.1:0-7249 GCA_964471335.1 uncultured Jutongia sp. | reverse complement strand
AGGATCTCTCCTTGATAAGTATATGGACCTGTAGGATTTTTCGCAGTCATATATGCAATACAGCAGGCACTGGCATCTTCATGAGTTTCCCAATCTGTGCAGTAAGAATAATAATACGTATCTCCGATTTTATTTATACCACTGTCTTCGTTGACATAGGGAGCGCCGAGGCTGACCTCGTCTTCCGCAAAAGAAATCATATCCGGATTCAATTTTCGGATGCGGGCACCACCCTTACCATCACTATCTTCATTTTGGCAGCCATAAGTCAGATAAGCAGTACCATCGTCATCAATAAAAGCTGCCGGGTCTAATGGAGAAGAGGAAGTCATATCTGACGTTATCAGGGCTTCCCCTTTGATATCCTCAAACGGTCCAACGGGAGAATCTGCAGCGACAACGCCGATCTGCCAGCCGCCATTAGTAAAGTAAATATAAAATTTCTCTTTGCCGTCTACTGTTTTATGAACTGCACAAGGTGCCCAACAGCAGGATGACCATTTACAGACGCCGTTCTCACCTGCAATTTGGAAAATACCATGGTCAGTCCAGTTGACCATATCATCAGTGGAAATGATATGCATACTTTGAATGTGTGCATAGCCATTTCCTCCTTCCCTGTTCGTAGCTTCATATTGCTGGGTATCATTGGTCATATATACATACAGCCTGTCATTATATTCCATTGCATAGGGATCGCAGGCATAACTGTTTGTCAGCAGAGGATTATTTTCATCATTGGCTTTTGGCGAGTTTGCATAAGTTGATGCCTTATCACTCAAAAGTTCTGAGAAATCCGGGAAATCTCCATAGCCGGGTGTTGGTTGTGGTGTCCAGACTAAAGGAGCGTCCGTGGCCGGAGGATTAGAAGCCGGGATCGAGGTGGCAGGATCCCGCGGGTTAGAAGCCGGGATCAAGGTGGCAGGATCCGGAGGATTAGATGCTGGCATCGAAGCAACAGGGGCTGACGGATTGGATGCCGGAGCATTGGTAGGTGCCGCTGGAGTATTCGTCGGAGCGGTTGGTTTTTTCTTGATTACTGTTACTTTACAACTCAGATTCGTGACCTTTTTCCCGTTCTCTTTTACTTTAACTTTGATGGTAGCTTTGCCGGCTTTTTTTGCCTTTAAATTTCCTGTGGAACTGACGGTTACCACATTTTTATTTGTAGATTTCCAGGAAGTTTTTACTTTTCGGGGAGCAGTTACTTTTAGTTTTTTGCTTTGCCCGACTTCCAGTGTCAGTTTCTTAGTGTTTAATTTGATTCCCGCAGCAGCAGATGCCGGATTTGCCGGTAACACAGTTACTGTCATAACAGCTGCCATAGTGGCTGCTATCATTGTTTGAATTGTTTTCTTTACATTTTTCATAAGCATCTCCTTTTATGTTGGTGAAAATTGACAAGTTCTTGTTTTTAAATATGGTATATTATTTATGATATAGTGTCAATGCAGATCATTATTTTGCGGTATATGTCGAACGATGAAGAGTGCTTGCTTTGTTTGGTATGTTACACTATAATCTGAATATATTATGTTTTTTATAAAAGATTTGTGATTCAGGGGAGATGACAGCAGGCATGGAGGGGGATAACCGTATTTATATTGCGATAGATTTAAAGTCCTTTTATGCATCCGTGGAATGTGTGGAGAGGGGACGGAATCCAATGACGACAAACCTGGTGGTCGCGGATATCAGCCGTACCGAGAAGACGATTTGTCTGGCAGTTTCTCCCTCTCTTAAGACATATGGGATCTCTGGCCGGGCACGTCTTTTCGAAGTGGTTCAGAGAGTCAGGGAGGTCAATGTCAACAGGAGACAGGCGGCGCCGGGCAGACAATTTACGGGGAAATCGGATGATGACGAACAGCTGAGAGAACATCCGGAGCTGGAGATTGACTATATTGTCGCACCACCGAGGATGGCATTTTATATGGAGTACAGTACGAGGATTTATGAGATTTATCTAAAGTACATTGCTCCGGAGGACATACACGTCTACTCGGTGGACGAGGTCTTTATTGATGCGACGTCATATCTGCACACATATCAGATGACGGCGCGCGAGCTGGCAATGACGATGATACAGGATGTCCTTCAGACGACAGGAATTACGGCAACAGCGGGGATCGGGACGAACCTGTATCTGTGCAAGATTGCGATGGATATTGTGGCAAAGCATATTAAACCCGACAAGAATGGTGTGCGGATCGCGAAGCTGGATGAGACGACATACCGCAGGCTGCTTTGGACACATGAGCCGATTACGGATTTTTGGCGTGTGGGCAGGGGGTATGCCAGAAAACTGGCGGAGCACGGATTGTATACGATGGGGGATATTGCGCGATGTTCCATAGGGCGGGAGGATGCCTTTTATAACGAGGATCTCCTGTACCGTCTCTTTGGGGTGAATGCGGAGCTTCTCATTGACCATGCATGGGGATGGGAGCCCTGTACGCTGCCGGAGATCAAGGCGTACAGGCCGTCGGTAAACAGCATTTCTTCCGGCCAGGTGCTTACCTGCCCGTATACGTGTGATAAGGCGCGGCTTGTCATGCACGAGATGACGGACGCTCTGGTGCTTGACCTGGTGGACAAGGGGCTGGTAACAGATCAGCTCGTGGTGACGATCGGATATGATATTGAAAATCTAAAGGATTCGGATATTCGCGAACGATATCAGGGAGAGGTCGTCAGGGACGGATACGGACGTCTGATTCCCAAGCATGCACACGGAACGGTGAATCTGGACAGGCAGACGTCGTCTTCTCGTGAAATCATCCAGGCGGTGTTGGGGTTGTATGATCAGATTGCAGATCCGGGACTGTTGGTGCGCAGGCTGAATATCTCGGCAGAACACGTGGTGGATGAGGCGGCAGCAGAGGAGCAGGAGTCCTATCAGCAGTTGGATCTTTTTACGGATTATGAGGCACTGGAACGGGAGAAGAGGCAGGAAAAGCAGGAGAGGGATAAGGAAAAGAGAATACAGCATGCTGTACTTGATATAAAGAAACGATATGGGAAAAATGCGATTCTGAAGGGGATGAATCTGCAGGAGGGCGCGACTGCGAGGGGGAGAAATGAACAGATCGGAGGACACAAGGCATGAAGCAGGAAGACAGAGGGGATGAAAACCGGTATGAGGATATGATTTCCATGCCGCATCATGTATCAAAGAAGCATCCACATATGAAGCATTCGGACAGGGCGGCGCAGTTTGCCCCCTTTGCAGCACTCAGTGGTCACAGGGAGGCCGTGCGCAGGACAGAAAAACGTGTGGAGGACAGTTATTCTGCAGAAACTGATAATGACAAAGAACCCTTTTGACACCTTAATCAAAAGAAAAAATTGCAAAATAATATCGGATATGTAAAAATAGAAGGGTGAAAAATTTTACTCGGCATGTTTGTGTCTGCGCAGTGGCACAAACATTGCGTTAATGCACATAGTCAATGTCAACGCAGTTGGCTATGCGAAACTGAGCCGCGAAAAGTACAGAAAAGAGGATGACTATGCGAAGAAAATCAAATCGTTTTATCATTATTAGTTTTTTGATTATGATTATTACCTGTATTGGCATTATGTCTGTGTTTGTGCTGACGGTGACCAACAGGAGTGAAAAGGCGATTAGTAAAATCAGCAGATTGTATATGGAGGATATCAGTGCGGAAATTGCTGGACATTTTCGGACGAATATTGAATTAAGGCTGAATCAGATTGAAACGATCATAGACAATGTTCCGCCGGAAAACATGGAATACAGTAAGGAGATGATGCAGCAGCTGCGCGCAGACGGAAAGGCGCGGAATTTTGATTTTCTTGCGATCCTCAGTACGGAGGGGGAACTGGAGACGATTTATGGCGATGAGATGACACTACCGAGGGAGGAGCCCTTTTTGAAGTCCCTGAACTTGGGGGAAAAGAAGGTGGCGCTTGCACAGGACACAGTGGGAGAGGAATATATTCTTTTTGGAGTATCGGCAGACTATTCTATAAAGAACGGAAAAAAGGGAACGGCGCTTGTGGGCGGCATTTCTGCAGAATATTTTAATAAGATTTTTCTGCTGGAAGATACGGAAGATGCTATGACCTTCTCGAATGTCATTCAGAAAAATGGAAATTATATTATTAAAAATTCTGATGACGATGCGGACAATTATTTTGAAAGGGTGAGAAATCTTTTCCATGATTTGAATGGTAAGGATGGGGAACAGTTTGTAGAGGAAATTCAGACGGCAATTGAACATGGACGGAATTATTCTACAGCCTTTTTGCTGAGAAGTGAGAGGCGTCATCTCTATTGTACTCCTTTGCCTAATTCGGAGTGGTATCTGGTAACGGTTATGCCCTATGGTGAGATAGAGGAGATCGTAAGGGATCTTAACAGTCAGAGAATAATGATGTTGGCGGTCAGCATTGTTCTTGTCGTTGTCGTTTTTCTTGTAATATTTATATTATATTACAGGCGGACACGGAGACAGATCATGGAATTGGAGCATGCCCGCAGGGAGGCCATTAAGGCAAGTCAGGCAAAAAGTGAGTTCTTGTCTAATATGAGTCATGATATCCGTACACCGATGAATGCAATCGTAGGTATGACGACAATTGCTATGGAGAATATCGATAATAAGAAACAGCTTCAGCATTGTCTTAAAAAGATTTCTCAGTCAAATAGACAGCTGCTGGGATTGATTAATGATATATTGGATATGTCAAAGATAGAAAGCGGGAAGATGTCTCTGAATATGGAGTTTGTATCCTTTCGGGAATTGCTCGATGATCTTGTGACGATTGCACAGCCGCAGATCAAGGAAAAGGATCAGAAGTTTGAGATTCTGGTCAGCAATATTATAACGGAGAATGTTTATAGTGACAGTGTCCGTTTACGGCAGGTTATTATGAATCTTTTGTCAAATGCGGTAAAGTTTACCCCGAAGCATGGGAAAATCGTGTTGAATCTCTATGAAGAGCCCTCGTCAAAGGGGGAGAATTTCGTTCGTGTCCATATTATTGTAAAGGACAATGGGATCGGCATGTCAGAGGAATTCCGGCAAAAGGTTTTTGATTCCTTTGCCAGAGAGGATAATAAGAGGGTACAGAAGACAGAGGGTACCGGATTGGGAATGGCAATTACGAAATATATTGTGGATGCTATGAACGGAACCATTGATGTACAGAGCGAGCAGGGAGAAGGGACACAATTCCATATTATGATTGATATGGAACGAGTTGTGGGAACAGAGGAGGACATGGTTCTTCCCGACTGGAATGTCCTGGTGGTTGATGATGATGAGATGATGTGTAAAAATATGGTGTCAATCCTGCAGGAGATGGGAGCATGTCCGGACTGGGCTTTTGATGGAGAGACAGCGCTTACGATGATTGAGGAGCGCTATAAGGAGCACGGGGAATATCAGGCGTTTGTGATTGACTGGCATTTGCCCGGGATGGATGGGATAAAGACGGCTGATGAGATTCGTAAAAAGATTGGTGACGATGTCATCATCATTTTGGTGTCGGCCTATGATTGGAGTGATTTTGAAGAAGAGGCGGAGACGGTGGGAATCTCAGCATACCTTCCGAAGCCAGTCTTTAAATCCTCACTGTATCATATGCTGAAACAATTTACAGAAGGCGCAGTGAGACCTGATCTCAAAAAGAAAGAACAGGAAAGAGAGTATACGGGCGTCAGGATGCTGGTTGCAGAGGACAATGACCTGAATTGGGAGATTGCACAGGAATTATTTTCACGGCAGGGATTTCTTTTAGAGCATGCGGAGAATGGAAAAGAATGTGTAGAAATGTTTGCTGCATCATCGGAGGGCTTTTATTCTCTTATTCTGATGGATATTAGAATGCCTGTGATGACGGGCTTGGAAGCGACGGAAGAGATCAGAAAGCTGGAGCGTTCCGACGCGGGGCTTCCTATTATTGCGATGACGGCAGATGCTTTTTCGGAGGATATTAAAAAGTGCCTGGAATGCGGGATGGATGCCCATGTATCCAAGCCGATCAACTTGAAGGAGGTTCTCAGTGTGATTGAGAGCTATCTCTGATCAGGCGGTGAAACATAAATATTTCAGGGATGCCCGTTATACGACGGGACGGAGCAGGGAGTGGCAGGTCGGAAGGGTTGGTATTTTGTGGCAAAAGAGAATCATATAATGCAAAATAAAAGAAAGATGCAGGCGGAGAAACGTATCTTAAATATTTCTCTGGCAGGCAGCATCCTGTTTATGGTGGCTGAGGCGGTTATGGCATATGTGACGCACTCGCATTCCCTGCTAATGGACTGTATTTTTGATGTGACGGATCTGGTGATGATCGGGCCGTTTTTGGTGTTGGTGCCGCTTTTATACAGGCCGGTGACAGAGAAGAGGCCGTATGGCTTTTCACAGGTTGAGTCTCTGTTTGTCGTGATTAAATACAGTGTCCTGCTTGTGATCACGCTTCAGCTGATATGGGATAATGTTCAGGCGCTATTTCATGGGGGAAGGAGCGTGGATGCCGGGAAAATTGCAGTCTTTGAGTGGATTGTCTTTTTGGGATGTCTTTTTATGTATCTGTTACTGCAGCATTCCAGTAAACGCTATGCATCCATGACGGTTCAGGCAGAGCTTTATAACTGGAAACTTGATGTGATTTCCAGCCTCGGTGTGGCGGGAGCTTTTTGTATACAGCTTGTGCTGCAGCACACAAAATGGTTCTCTCTGGCAGCGTATATTGATCCCGCGGCAGCAATCATTATGTCCTGCCTTTTGTTGGTGGAACCGGTCAGGGTTATCCTATCTAATCTGAATCATCTTGTTTTATTTGCGCCGGATCAGGAGATCATGGATCAGATCCGTCAGGTGGCAGAACGTCATATGGACAAGGTATATTACGATATTGAATTTCTTGATGTTATTCAGACGGGACGTAAGACGTGGGTGGAGATTTACCTGACCAGTCATAATTCCATGATCAATACGCGCATTCTTTTGCAGCTGCGTAATGATATCCGGGCGGAACTGTGCGGTTCCTTTGATCAGGTCTACGTAGAATTAATTCCCAGCTTGCCGGATTAGGAACTTTGATGGATGCAGGATAATCCCTGCTTATCCGTCACTTTTCGAGATTCCATCCGTTCTGCCGCCAGCATTTTTGTGGGTGTAGCATTTTCGAGGCGCGCGGAAAGGCGGTGTTGGTCCTGATTTCGCGCCCTACGCCTTTGGGAATGTCTAAATGCCTTGCGGCTTCGATGGTGCGA
>CAYYGS010000131.1:0-7272 GCA_964471335.1 uncultured Jutongia sp. | reverse complement strand
GCAGTATTTTTTCTTCATATTTTCAATCTCATTTCATAAAATTGGTAAATTTTGGCTAGTGCCGATATAATATTGACGGGAACAGTAGAGGAAATTGTACAACATTCCGAATATGATGAATATAATATAAAAGTAAACAATGTAAAAAAAGGAGATGTGAAGGATACTCTAAAGGTGAGAAACTATCTCTACAATTATTCCTGCGAATATCAGGATGAGTCTTATTCGGGAAAGACAAACACCGGATACGAAATAGGAAAAGAGTATTATTTTGTGCTACAGCATATTTACAATGTGTATGAAGATAAATACATGATAATGTCAGATATCTTTATTCCGGTTGAGAAAAAAGGAAAAGCTACAGTATTATCTAGGGCAATTGACGAAGATGATAATCTGCGTGCTCTAATCGATGGTGAAAATTTTCAGAAAAAGAAAGGGGCAGGGGATGATTTAAGTATTGACTATATCAAAAGTGATGACAGAGCTTCAATCGTCAAAAAGTCACCTTATATCGCGGAAGTACAGTTAAAAGAACTGTATCAGTCTGCTGGTGCAGTAGATTTGTATTTATGTGATGTACAGGATGAACTGAAAGGAAGGTTGAATACAGAAAAGAACCAGGTGTTAATTCCGTTTTTTGCCAATACCGTCCAGCTAGGGGAGACATATATTGTCTTATTGAGTGACAGCGATGAAGAAGAAAAGGGAAACAGCAGTCTGTATGTCCTGTCTTCAAAAGATAGTGTGTGGTCCGTCAATCAAAAAGAATCCATTAATAAGGAAAAGGAGAAATGATGTTTATAAAAAAAGAATCTGTTTGTGTGATTATTTTATGTTTAGGCCTGTTGTTGCTTACAGGCTGTGGAACAAGTGCACTTCCGGAAGGGGATGCGGCCGTACAGCAGCATAATAATGCACCCGCGCAGGAGAAAGTGGAACCGCTTCAAGATGAGGCGGATTCCACCCCGGCGGCAGGGGATGGTATATACTATGAGGCCGGTGATGCCGACAAGGTAAGCCGGGAATATTATGACACATCTACGAGTGTTGACAAGGAATACAATATCTTACATTTTGACGGCAGAGTCTATACCAGCCTGAATCAGTTTGTTGATGAAGAGGAGCAAAAGCAGCCGGAGGAAAACTATCTGGGGGAGGCATATATGAATGCGGTTTCTGATTGGTCTGCTACAAAGGAAGAAATTGTACAATGCGAGGAGGAAGGAAAAATCTATTCCGTGGATGGATATCCGCAGGAGTCGGTTGTCTGTATCAGTTACATTGACCATGTTCCTCCGGCGAAGAGGAATTTCTTGTGCCGGGCATATTTTATCTGTCTGAATGGTATGAGTGTAAAACAAGGTAGTGAATTGTTTCAGGAACGACTTCATTTTGAAAATATGGAAAAGGTATCTTTGAGGGTAAGAAAGGAAAAGAAATCATACCCATTAAGCCAACAGGATGTAAATGCTTTTCTGGACGAATTGAACAGCAAAGAGTTTGAACCCACCAGGAGAAATTCGTTTGGCAGCACGGCCAAACGCGCTATCAATTTCAGAAAGGCAGATTTTTTAATATTTGAAGATAAAATTGGATTAAAATTTGAATTGTATCTCGCACCTTCTGGCAAGGTGATGTATTTGAGTCCGGAGGGAACAGAGTTTGTGGTTTCCATAGGTGAGGATGTGTATAAAAAGCTTATGGAAGCAGCCGGTTTCGGTGAGTAGGATTTAGAAATACGCCATGAAAGAGTATTGCCAAGGGGCAGTTTTTACCATTTAAGTGAAATGAGGATAGTCTCTCGGATTCATAATGAGTTGGCTTAGAGTTGTGTTTTGACAACTGAATATTGTGAAATTTTGGTAGCCACAATTCGAGCCTTTCCAGCGGCCGTAGATCTTTTTGGAATGTTCCAGCCTTGCAGTTTCAAGAGGGGGTTTGTCACCGGTAAGTGAAAGCTGTCGGGGATTTATCACTCCCCTGTGGCTGGATTCATCAAGGAACTGGGCTTTGTACAGCCGGAAGATAAGGCAAAACGGATTATTGTTAGGAAGGTGGATGCGCTGCATAAGAGGAGAAAAAAATAAATATTTTTGTCTTCATAAGAAAGGAGAACAGATGAGAAAATGGCGTTTTAATTTTTTGGTTCTTTCAATGGTAACTGTGATTACAATATCAATTGTTGTAAGCAGAGTACAAGCAACCTTAATTGATAAAAATTTTGTTCCGCAAGAGAAAACGAAATGGTGCTGGGCAGCGAGCGCGGAAAATAGTGTCAGGGCTGTCAGGACGCCGACACATAGTCAGAAGGAAGCAGTTAAAAAGATAAAGGGAACAGTAATAAACCCTTATCCGAATAAAGGAGGCACTGTCCAGGAGACTGCAGATGCGGCAGAATATATCAGTAATTATAAATTAGATTATTTTGGTGTATCAACAGCATTGTCTTTTTCTGCTCTGAATCGACAGAATGCTTATGGATATGCGCCCGTAATAATTGGAGGAAATTATACAGACATTAGGACAGGAGGTCATGCTGTAATCCTTGTTGATTGTTATACAATCGGTGGAACTCAATTCATACAATATTATGAATGCGATAAGTTTAATGCTATAGGGGGAGAAGGACTTAGGAGGTGTTCCTATAATGATTTCTGTAATGGTAGATATAATGGACGTATTTATGATCAAACAGTATATAACTATATTTGTTAATGTTTTATTAGAGGAGAAATGAAATTTAAGATCTCAGAAATATAGATTGGAGGCAGAGCGAAGATGAGTAGGGTATGTAAAAAATATTTATTTTATGTTTTTGTTGGTGTAATGGTTTGCGCTGTGTCTGGACTTAAGGTGGGATGCGTGACGGCAGAGCAATCCGTTGAGCAACAGTATCTGAAGTTTGCTGGTAAGATGGAGCAGGAACAAACAGATAACCGAAAGAGCGTGGAAGAATGGATTGAAGAACACCAGATAGGAGAAGAAGAACAGAAGCAAAAGAAGTCAGAGGTAAATATAGAAGACGGGGCTTCGACTGCTGGGACAGAGCAGTATGATATGCAAAAAGCCTATCAAGTTAACCGTTTGAAAATGTTTCTGATCACGGAGTACCAAAAAAATGGATTTGAATCGTGCATTACGGATGAAATTCTCTGGAAGATTCCTTATGATTCAGAATCTGGGATATATGGACTGGCTCTGTTTGGAGAAGAGGAGGGAAAATTCCGGTATATTGGTGCATCTGTATATAATGAGGAGGGCCATATGGAGGCAATACCGCCGTCGGATGATGTAATTGCTCAAAATTTTCAAAAAGCAGTGTCGGGCGAGGAAATACAAAAGATACAGTATGTTTATTCAGATATGTATTGTGCGACCCTTATTTATATCGTTACATCCCAAAATGAGTACATTATCCCATATGCGGAAAATGAAGATATGTATCAGTTGGTCAATAAAGAGGCGAAATTACAAAACGGAGAGGTATATACAGTGGAAACCTTTATGAAGGAGATGAATAAGCTTTTTGATGAGAAATCTAGATTAGAGGGAGATGGAGATTTAAACTATGGAGGGATGCCTTATCGTGAACCTTCTGATAGGAAGCTCTGGTGGAGCGCTGTATTTGTTTTGATGGCAGTGGCTGTCGGTGGGGTTGTGACTATCAAAAAAAGGAAGGGGAAGGAAGAAGAAAAGGCGTAATGATAGTGATATTCGTGTTGGATTTTTGAAATATATAAGTGAAGGCGACAGAATAACCCCTGATTTCTTATTTTGGGTTTTGCTAATATTAATATGATGAAAAAATGTAACTATAATTCATTTTTATATGTATAGGGATCAAATGAAAAAATTAAAGATATTGCCGAAAATTAGGGTTGAAAACACGTGAGATTAT
This sequence comes from uncultured Jutongia sp., assembly GCA_964471335.1. Taxonomy (GTDB): domain Bacteria; phylum Bacillota; class Clostridia; order Lachnospirales; family Lachnospiraceae; genus Jutongia. Next base: position 3,371 of record CAYYGS010000131.1, on the reverse strand, counting down.
TGAAATAGGGAGCAGAAATAATGGAAATTCATCAATTAAGAAAATATTATTACGTGGTTTGGCATTTGCGTTGAGTTGCTTAAGACAAGCATACACCGCTAATTGATGTTATATTGGTCTGCTATCTGCAAGGATGTGCTGAAAAGTATGCAGGAGATAGCAATTATTACACAATTGCTAAGTGAAGAAGAAACAGTAACCGATATTCTGATTTTGATTGATGTTGGAGGAAGTAGCATGGAATATACCAATACTGGCTTAAGCCGGGCAATACGTGACACCCTTCGCATGACAGGTATTATATTGTTTGGCAGATGGGATGAGAAATATAAGCAGCCGAAATTTATTCAAAATGGTGCGCAGGAGGATATGTACAAGAGGCTGCTCGACATGGTTGATGCAGGGGATATTAATGGAGCGGAGAATCAGTTATGGGATATGGTGGAAGAGCATCGGTTTGTCATGCATAGCGGGGATAAAGAGAAGAGGGATGAGCTGTATTTTGTGGGAATGATTCTTTGTGTATATGGTTATATGAATGACAAGGATGACGATTTTCTTGGGGAGAATGGTTTTAGCAGAGAAGAAATTGAAGAGGGTATTCAGAACGTATTATGTGAATTTGGATTAGAGGAAAATATTTTTAATATAATATTTAAACAAGTGTAACTGCAAGAAGATTGGCCATAAAATACTAGATTAAGATGTGAGGTTTGTATGTTTGAATTAAAAAGATTTCAGCGCAATATCGCATTTTATGATGAGGATGATCATTTTGTGACGTATGGGGATATTGATGCGATCGCACAGGATATCATCACAAAAATAGGAAAACGTAATCTCATTCTGTTGCTTTGTGCCAATACGATTAGTGCGATTGTCTATTACATAGCCTTTTTACAGACAGATAATGTGGTTTTGGTGGTGCCCGGAAATGGCAGAGAGGATTGGATAAAGAAATATATGTATTCGTTTCAGCCGGATTATCTGTGCGCACCGGTTGGATATATTGGTGATGTTCATGTGGTTCATCAATATACAGAGTATGTGATCCTGCAAAATGATAAGACGGTAGATTTTACAATGGATACAAATCTGGCGCTGCTATTGGCTTCTTCTGGTTCTACAGGAGAGTGTAAGTTTGTGCGCCAGAGTAAGAATAATATCCGGGAAAATGCAAGAGCTATTGTCCATTATTTGGGATTGTCCTGTCATGACAGACCGATTTTGTCATTACCTGTGTCTTATACATATGGACTATCGGTAGTGCATACACACCTGACTGTCGGGGCAGCGATGTTAGTGACGAAGAAGAGTGTTGTCCAAAAGAAGTTCTGGGATTTCTTTAACCGATGCAGGGGAACATCATTTAGCGGTGTGCCATTCCATTATGAGATGTTATATCGTTTAGGGTTTATGAAGTGGGAGATACCGTATCTAAATTGTCTGACACAGGCAGGAGGGAAATTATCAGAGGAATTGATCCAAAGTTATAATCGGTATGCCTGTGAAAGAGGAGTGCGCTTTTATGTTATGTATGGTCAGACGGAGGCGACTGCCAGAATGACATATCTTCCTTGCACTTATGCCTGGAGAAATGAGAAGGTAGGAAGTGTGGGGATTGCTGTCCCAGGCTCTGAGATACATTTGGAGGATGATATGGGAAATAGGATCACAGAGCCTGGTCAGGAGGGGGAAGTGATTTTTACAGGTGAAAGTGTCATGATGGGGTATGCTGAGTCATACCAGGATTTAAACAGGGGAGATGATCATCAAGGGTTTTTAAGGACGGGAGATCTGGCATATCTGGATAAGGATGGATTTTTATATATATCCGGACGGAAGAGCCGTTTTGTGAAAATCTGTGGAAAAAGGATTTCGCTTGACAGTGTGGAGGCATATATACGGAAGCGTTATTCTGGTGAAATTGATTGCGCAGTAACGGGGGATGACACAGGGATCTGTGTGATGATGGATCAAAATATATGCGAGGATGTGGAGGGGGAGCTGATACAATATTTTCAGTTGCATAAGACACATGTAACAGTAACCTGTGTACCAGATATTCCCAGGACGATTTCCGGGAAGATCAGATACGGTGAAATTAAGAAGAAAGGAGCGACACAATAATAGTACGGACTCGTTTCCAGCAGGTGAGATTCATTGAAAAAGAAGTGGTGTGAAGGAGGGGATTCCATGCAAAAATTAATCAAAGGGATATGTATCATGGGATGTCTGTCATTTGTCCTGACATCATGTAATAGTCTTACGGTGTCGGATCAGAAGAAGACAGTAGCTTCGGAATCGGAAACGGAGCAGAGTATGCCGGCAGAGACAGAAGACGTTTGGGGCGGATATGCACAGGAGCATGAGGACTTGGTTGAGAAATACCCTAAATGGTTTAATGAACAGGGAGAAATTGTGTATCCTTCCCCAATTACGGACGGGGATTTGTATACAGGTATTGACAAGCGCGAGAAGGCAAACAAGTTACCCAGGGAGATTATAGATACTTTGGACACGCGGCAGCTTTTGGAGGTGACGGCAGAGTATCCGGATTTGATCAGGATATTGTCTCTGGATGACGGGGAAAGTGTAGGAACAGAAAACGGTCTATATGATGTCATGTCTGAAGGACTGCAGGATTTGCAGCAGTATACTGATGCAGGTGTGGAACTGATGAAACGGGAGGATCTGATACCGACGTGCTATCAGTATTACAAGGATGCCAGGCTGGAGGATGAACTGCTGGGGAAATATAATCCGGATGAGGACTTCTATGATGCAGGAGATATGGAAGTGTTGCAGGCGAGGCTTAAGATTTTACTGGCAGAGTATGTGTTGTGTACGGAGGAGGTATACGAGCAGCTGAGTGAGGAGGAGAGGGAAGCAGTTGTTGCGACAGCGAAGAGAATTCAATTAGCCTTGAAGAAGAAGTTGAAGAGCCAGGGAGGCTATATGTTTTCCTTCTATCTCCTGGATGCATACCATTTTTCGGCGTTGGCCCGTTCGGTGAATCCGCTTGGCTTAAGTCCGTGGCAGGATCTTTTGATTGAGGCAGATGTGGATATTTATGCCTACCCTCCGGAAAAAATCATTATGGATACAGGAATACAGTAAATAAATTTATGTTTGGCGGTCAGTTATCTGGCCGCCCTTTTATTCCGTCCGGCTTCCTGTATTCTGTCATGCATCCAGCATCTTCTCAAAATCTTTCTCCGGAATCGGCTTACAATAACGATAACCCTGTGCTACATACGCCCCAATCTCCATCATAAGCTCTGCATCTTTGTCCGTTTCCACTCCCTCGCAAACGACCTGGGCCTCTAAATCCCTTGCCAGATTGACAATATTGCGCATAATCTTCACCT
>CAYYGS010000130.1:0-7330 GCA_964471335.1 uncultured Jutongia sp. | reverse complement strand
AGGATACGTGACTCACATACCCCGTCATTTTCAAAAGGTGCCCCGCAAAATCCCAACGGATAAATCTGATAAAATACACTCTCATTTGCCCACATAAACATAGTCCTCTCTGCCTGTCTGTCCCGTAAGCCGGAACACAGACTCAAATTATTTATAATATTTACTTATTCCTATGCAGTATACTATAAATTGGCAAAATGGGCAAATCCTTTCCGGCATCTGACTAGGATAAATGTATCCATTTTCTGCCCCCTGTTATGAAGTGCATATTTGAGCAGGCACTTGACAATGCAATAGCGTAATGATATTCTTTTTATTGGAAGGAACGCTGTTTCGCAAGACAGTATCCTTCTGTTAAATAAAAAAGAAATTGGATAGAGGTCGCATTCTTTATCAGTATTCGGTTTGATGCACAGGAGCAGAGGAGAGCCGCAGAAAGGAAAGAATGCCGAAAGGTCTTCCTGCCTGACAGGCTGGCCTTGGGCATGGCGTGAAAAACGACATGACTGTCATCACCGGATGGAGCGCTATCAATTAATATATGTTAGAAATATATTAAGAAACGGCGTATTCCCGTTTCTTTTTTGTTGTATAAGATGCTGCTCGTACATAGTATAATTATATAGGAGGATTATTATGTCTATTTTTACAGGAGCCGGTGTTGCTCTGATCACACCAATGAATGATAAGCTGGAAGTAAATTATGATAAGCTGGATGAACTGATCGAAGATCAGATTGCCGGCCACACAGACGCCCTGATCATTTGCGGCACGACGGGCGAATCTGCCACCATGACCGAACAGGAACATATTGAGACGATTCGATTTGCAGTTGAGCGCACGAAGGGAAGAATCCCTGTCATCGCCGGAACCGGCTCAAACTGTACGGCAACCGCTATGCAGCTCAGCCGGGAAGCACAGGAGGCCGGCGCAGACGCTGCCCTCGTCGTGACACCATATTATAACAAGGCAACACAGAATGGCCTTATCGCTCATTACACAAAGATTGCGGGCGAAATCACAATGCCGGTCATTCTCTACAACGTACCGAGCCGCACCGGCTGTGCCCTCGCACCGGAGACAATCGCCACTCTCGTAAAAAACACAGACAATATTGTAGGCGTTAAGGAAGCTACGGGTAATATCAGCATCGCTGCCTCTATCATGCATTTATGTGACAGCAACATCGAACTCTACTCCGGTAACGACGATCAGGTTGTGCCACTGCTGTCTCTGGGCGGACTTGGCGTAATTTCCGTCGTATCAAACGTTGCCCCGAAATATATGCATGATATGGTACAGAACTATCTGGACGGAAATACAAAGGAAGCATGCCAGATGCAGCTTGACTGCCTCCCTCTGTACAACGCACTCTTCTGTGAGGTCAACCCTATCCCGGTAAAGGCCGCTCTGAACCTCATGGGAAAGAATGTCGGCAGCCTTCGCTCACCACTGACAGAAATGGAGCAGAAAAATCAGGAAATCCTTCGGCAGGCAATGCAGGATATGAAGCTGATTTAAGCCTTGCCTTTCTCCGAGATATATGTTATTTTGTTATGTAAATTTCATAAGGAAGGAGATTTTAATGCCTGGATATTATTACTATTTTGACCCGACCTATCTTTTGGTCATTATCGGCGCTGTCATCTGCATGATTGCGTCTGCAAATGTAAACCACACTTATAATAAGTATAACCGAGTCAATAACGCTCGCCATATGACAGGCGCACAGGTAGCCGCAGCCATTTTACAGGATGCCGGCCTGTCCAATATTTCCGTCGAGCACATCAGCGGGGACCTGACAGACCACTATGACCCGACATCAAAGGTGCTGCGGCTGTCCGATAAGGTATACGGCTCCACTTCCATCGCTGCAGCCGGAGTTGCTGCGCATGAGTGCGGCCATGCCATTCAGGATAAGGAGGACTATGCCCCAATCCGCGTGCGAAATGCCATCGTACCTGTTGTGAATCTTGGTTCTAAACTGGCCTGGCCGATTATTTTGATCGGCCTGATCCTCAGCATGGCGGGATTACTGCGTGTTGGCATCTGGCTCTTTGCCCTGACACTGCTCTTTCAGATTATTACTTTGCCGGTCGAATTTGATGCTTCCACCCGTGCATTAAGGATTCTGGACAACAGGGGCTATCTTTCCGACTCGGAAATGAGAGGCGCCAGAAAGGTATTATCAGCAGCTGCCATGACATATGTCGTCGCTGCAATTTCTACGTTCCTGCAGCTTTTGCGCCTCGTCCTCTTATTCGGACGGCGGAGCGACTGACTGAAAAGGTTTGAAATTTCTCTAACGTATGAAAGAACCATACGAAGAGAAATTAAATCAAACCTATGAAGAACGCAAAACCAGCGTTCTTCGCCACAGAATAACGAGCAGTTTTCTATTAAATAAAATCAGGGGCATTCCTTGAAACAGGAAAGCCCCTGATTTTTTATTTTTATAATATTGCTCCGGTGAATCGAATCTAACGATAGATAATATCGCTTCTCTTCGGCCCGTTTGATACCATCGTAATTGGCACGCCGATCTCTTTCTCGATAAATTCCACATAACGGCGGCAATTCTCCGGAAGTTCCTCGTACTTTGTGATTCCGCTGATATCACACGCCCAGCCCGGCAGTACCTTATATACAGGCTTTGCTTTTGCAAGCTGTGTCGTGACCGGAAAATCCTTTACAATCTCACCGTCAATCTCGTAGCCCACGCAGACCGGAATCTCTTTCAGATAGCCCAGACAGTCAAGCACAGTCAGCACGACCTCCGTCGCACCCTGGATCTGACATCCATAGCGGACGGCAACTCCGTCAAACCATCCCACGCGCCGCGGACGTCCTGTCGTCGCACCATACTCACCCTTATCTCCGCCATGCTGGCGCAGCATGGAAGCCTCTTCCTCGTCCAAAATCTCACTGACAAATTCTCCGGCGCCTACGGCACTCGAATATGCCTTGACAGCCGCAACGATCCTCTTAATCTCATACGGCGGGATACCAGCGCCTACGGCTCCATACGCCGCCAGCGTAGAAGATGATGTGACCATTGGATAAATTCCATGATCCGGATCCTTCAGGGAGCCAAGCTGCCCCTCCAGCAGAATCTCCTTTCCATCGCGGATCGCCTGACGCAGAAATACAGAGACATCACAAACATACGGGGCAATCATGTCACGATACTCCTTCAATGTCTTCAACAGTTCTTCCGGAACTAATTCCGGCTTATGGTACAGATGCTTCAGCAGGACATTCTTCTGTTCACAGATACCCTCTATCTTTTCCTTGAGATATTCCTCATCGAAAAGCTCTGACACCTGAATCCCCACCTTCGCATATTTGTCCGAATAAAAGGGCGCGATTCCGGACTTCGTCGAACCAAAGGACTTCTTCCCCAGACGCTCCTCCTCATACTGATCAAAGAGAATGTGATACGGCATCATGATCTGTGCGCGGTCCGATACAAGTATCTTCGGCTTCGGCACTCCACGCTCTACCAAACCATCAATCTCCTGAATCAGATACGGTATATTGAGTGCAACACCATTCCCGATTACACTCGTCGTGTGACTGTAAAATACGCCGGAGGGTAAAAGATGCAGTACAAATTTACCATAATCATTAATGATCGTATGACCGGCATTGCTGCCACCCTGAAAACGCACGATAATGTCAGACTTTTCGCCCAGCATATCCGTAATTTTACCTTTTCCCTCATCTCCCCAGCTTGCGCCAACAATTCCTGTAACCATAGTCATCCCCTTTTCTGCGCTGCTTCCTGCGAACAAAGCATCCTCGTGCCAAACAGCGCACAGACACAAGGCTGCCAAACCATCCACCTCAAAACCGGTTTCCTGCCATTACACGTTAATCTCTGCCTTCACCCCAAGAACCTCCTGGTTTTCATTCAGAATCGGCTCCACGATCTCCCGCACGAATTCTTCCACCTGGGAAGCGCTTCGTCCGATATAGCGCGACGGCTCCATCACTGATTTCAGTTCCTCCAGGGTCATCGGGAACTCCTCATCCTCCGCGATCAGATCCAGTAGATTATTGTCACGGCCGAGTTCCTTCACATTCCTGCCGGCCTCCATCGACAGCTGGCGTATCTTTTCATGCAGTTCCTGCCGGTCTCCCCCTGCCTTGACAGCATCCATCATAATATTTTCCGTCGCCATAAAGGGCAGCTCCGACATCAGGCGTTTCTCAATCACCTTATCATAAACCACTAGGCCGTCCACCACATTCAACACCAGATCAAGAATGCCATCCGTCGCCAGAAAACCTTCCGGAATACTGATCCGCTTATTTGCGGAATCATCCAGCGTACGCTCAAACCATTGTCCCGCCGAAGTAAACATCGTATTCGTCACATCGGCCATCACATAGCGCGACAGGGAAGCGATCCGCTCACTCCGCATGGGATTTCGTTTATATGCCATTGCGGAGGAACCAATCTGATTCTTCTCAAAGGGCTCCTCAATCTCCTTCAGATGCTGCAGCAGACGGATATCATTCGAAAACTTGTGGGCACTGGCAGCAATACCCGCAAGGACATTCATCACACGCGTATCCAGTTTGCGGGAATATGTCTGCCCGGATACAGCAAAGCATTCCTGAAATCCCATCTTCTTTGCAATCAGCTGATCCAGCTTCTTTACCTTTTCCTCATCCCCGTTAAAAAGCTCCATAAAGCTGGCCTGTGTACCCGTCGTTCCCTTAGAACCCAGCAGTTTCATATGATCCAGCACATAATCCAGGTCTTCCAGATCCATAAGGAATTCCTGCATCCACAGCGTAGCCCTCTTGCCGACCGTTGTCGGCTGTGCCGGTTGAAAATGCGTAAATGCAAGCGTCGGCTGCGACTTATATTCCATCGCAAACCTTGACAACTCATCCAGCACATTCAACAGTTTTGTGCGGACAAGCTGCAGCGCCTCCGTCATAAGGATCACATCGGTATTATCACCCACATAACAGGAAGTTGCCCCCAGATGAATGATCCCCTTTGCCTTCGGGCACTGCACTCCATATGCATACACATGGGACATCACGTCATGGCGTACTTCCTTTTCCCTCGCCTTTGCTACATCATAGTTGATATTTTCCGCCTGCGACTTCAGTTCTTCAATCTGCTCTACCGTTACCGCAGGATTCCCATTCTCATCAAGCAGGCCCAGCTCATTTTCGGCCTCTGCCAGAGCAATCCACAGCCTTCTCCACGTCTTAAACTTCTTATCCGGCGAAAATATATATTGCATCTGCCGGCTGGCATACCGCTCCGAAAGCGGACTCGTATATCGATCATTACTCATATCAATCCTCATTTCTGCCGGACAATCCTCCGGCTGTTTTAATCACACCTCGTGCTCTCCCCGAATATCCTCCTCCGGCGGCTTCACCGGATATTCTCCGGAAAAGCAGGCATGGCAATATCCCTTGTCTCCACCGACCAGTTCACAGAGACGGCTTTCCTCCAGATATCCCAGAGAATCTGCGCCAATCAGCCGGGCAATCCCCTCCACCGAGTAATTATAGGCGATCAGCTGGTCGCTGGACGGCACATCGGTTCCAAAGTAGCAAGGGTACTTAAATGGCGGCGAGCTGATGCGCACATGTACCTCTTTTGCTCCGGCATCCTTAATCATCTTGACAATCCGCGCGCTCGTCGTCCCCCGAACGATCGAATCATCAATCATCACGACTCTCTTACCACAGACGACATCACGAAGCACATTCAACTTCACCATCACACTTGACTCCCGTGAAGACTGTTTCGGCTTAATAAATGTCCTGCCCACATAACTGTTCTTAACAAAAGCCGTCCCATATGGGATACCCGACTCCATCGCAAAACCCATCGCGGCCGCATTTCCCGATTCCGGCACACCTACTACAATATCTGCCTCTACCGGATGTTCCTGTGCCAGGATCCTGCCCGCCGTGATTCGAGAACTATGAACGCCAACCCCATCAATATAACTGTCCGGCCTGGCGAAATATATGTATTCAAAAATACACTTTGCATGTGCCCCGGTCTGCAGGCTGTTGTCTGACGAAAGCCCCTCCGGTGTAATAGTGACAATCTCTCCCGGCTCTACATCCCTTACAAATTCCGCACCGACTGTATCCAGTGCACAACTCTCTGAGGACAAAAACCACGTATTTCCTCTCCTGCCGATACACAGAGGCCGGAAGCCCTGTGGATCCCGCACACCGATCAGCTTTCTCGGACTGGCCACCACCAGAGAATACGCTCCCCGCATTTTCGGCATGGCATTTTTCACGGCTTCCTCCACCTTGCCGACCTTGAGTCTCTCCCTGGCAATCAGATAGGCGATTACCTCTGAATCAATACTTGTCTGAAAGATCGCTCCTGACAGCTCCAGCTGCCTTCGAAGTTCCGGTGCATTCACGAGATTGCCATTGTGGGCCAGAGATAAAGTCCCCTTAATATAATTCAGAACAAGCGGCTGCGTATTTTCCGCAATGCTCGCTCCAGCCGTAGAATAGCGTACATGGCCAACTCCAATATCCCCGTGCAGCCCGCTGAGTTTTTCCGCATCAAACACCTCATTGACCAACCCCATCCCTTTGACGACGCCGGAATTGCGCAGCGGACCGTCAGTCCGGCTTACAGCAATGCCGCAGCTCTCCTGCCCCCTGTGCTGCAATGAAAATAAGCCATAATATATCGTAGATGCCACATCGGCGCCTTCCATATCATAGACACCAAACACCCCGCATTCCTCACCTGGTTTCTCTTCCTCTATCCACGCCGATGCGCAGTCTACACGCCTGCATTCCTCGCAGGACCATCCTGTCTTCTTATTTGAATGAATGTCCATATTCCTCAATTTCCTCATGATTCGCAACTTCCTGATGACACAAAATCCCCGGCGGGTCTCCTGGTGGTGCACCACTACATTACAAGCAGTTTCCTCTCACAAAAACCCTCCGGGTCCTGATTACTTGACAAGGCCGATCCTCCTGGCCACCTCCTGGTATGCATCCTCTACGCCTCCCAGATCCCTGCGGAAGCGATCCTTATCCAGCTTTTCATGCGTATTCTTATCCCAGAATCTGCATGTATCCGGCGAGATCTCATCCGCCAGAATGATTGTACCGTCACTCGTCTTACCAAATTCAATCTTAAAGTCGATCAGGTCAATACCACACTCATCAAAAAACTTCTTCAGGAAATCATTCACCATAAAAGCATACTTTGTAATAATATCAATATCCTCTCTTGTCGCTGCACCGATCGCAATCGCAAAATAATCATTGATCAGCGGATCCCCGAGCGCATCATCCTTGTAGCTGA
>CAYYGS010000129.1:0-7340 GCA_964471335.1 uncultured Jutongia sp. | reverse complement strand
GTCGTAGACTCTTTTCAATTGGTGCAGAGGCATGCCCGACATTCAATTCTTTCCCTATGTGGGTTTGAAGCCCAATACCCCACATCATACGAATCTGAGTCCCATCTTGTTATGGTAATGCTCGCTGCCTTCGCCACATAATATGCCCCCATAAAAGAGCCAAACATTAAAAACAGCAAACTCAGATAAAAATATTTTTCTTTCTTTTTCATAGTTTCCCTCTTTTCTGCGCACTTTCTTGTTTAAGCACCTGTGCAGAGTACGCACATACACAAGCGCACTTTCCAAAGTGATACTTAATTATTATTTAAGCCAGATCTCTTCCTTTCTATTCCATGCATGACATAAAGCATGCAAGTTTTCCTGTTTGATGCGCCGGAAGCAGCTTTGTCATATACTCTACTGTCAGTTGCACCAGATATTGCAATCTTTTAGAAAATCTTTCCTGCAATACTTCACAAATTTCTTTCTCCACCCCCTTTCCCTCCAAAACAAGCCGCACCAGAAATGCATCATATTCTTTTTGCACTATCTGATATTGCAAAATCATGCCTTCCAAACTGTAATTTAGCTGCTGTACAATTTGCATCAAAGCATATGCATGAAGTTTTTCCCCATTTTTCAATAAAATCCAGTCATTGCTTCTTCCAGCCTCCAATTCCAATATGTCCCCGCACCTGCCACAGGAACAGAAAACATTTTTGTAAAGACGGCCTCTGTCCTCCATATTAAACCGGACTAATGGCATCACATGATTTTGCAGCGATGTCACACAGATTTCTTCTCCATATAATCCATCTGTCATCTCTACATAAACATTATCTGACATCACATGAAGTTTTCCCTCCGGACAAGCATAGGCAATAGAGTTTACTTCTTTAGAACCATATTGATTCGCTGTCTGACAGGAGAAAGTATCCTGTATCTTCTTTTCTACTCCTGCTTCCAAATATTCCCCTGTAAGTTCAATATAGCGAAGTGCCGACGGCACCCCATGATGCACTGCTTCCTCACATAACAGCAATGCCACGCTCGGCTGCAGGATCATCCATTTCGGATTATATTCCAACAGCTGCCCATATACCTCTGTCAGGCATCCATCAAACAAACACTCTCTAGAAATCGCCATATAATGCTTCTCTGTGACCACTTTCTCCATTCCCGGAAGATCTGCCGCATAGAAATAACATAATCGATCCAAAGGCGTGATTCCATAATATCTTTTCCGCAAAAGCCATAACGTGAGTAATGATTTGTCATATTCTGTTTTTTTCCAATATATTTCCGTACTTTTTCCCGTAGAACCCGATGTTCTCAACCAAATCAGCCTTCCATTTATATAATCCTTAATAAATTTTGATGACAAAATGGACATGCCAGACTGAATATAATGACTTTTATCGACAATTGGTAATTCTTCAAAAGAAGCCTTCTCATAATCTAATCCTATTTTTTCTGCCAAATTATAATATATTGGTACTGTGCGGTATGCATGTCTAGCCATCTGCAAAATTTCCTCCCTCATAATCCACCCCCCATCCAGCGTTCCATAATCCGAATATCTTCCTCCCGGATATCCTGCATTCGTTTCCGCAACCGCACGATTGTTTCTAAGTCACTGGACGCGGTGTACTTAATATACATATTTTGTGCAATCAGACATTCTTGTTCCAGTGCCCGCATCCGTTCATAAAAAGTTTGGTCAAAATCCATATATCCTTTGTTACATACATATTCATACCGTTTCCACATCAGATGCTTATGATCGCACAACTGCACAATGCTTCTCCAATCGTGGGAAGAATACTCGGAATTATCCTCAAGTATGGCCTCTAGGCAACGATCCAGCAGTTCGTAACATTCCACTCCAAAAAAGACCTCATTCAAATAATTTTCATCTTGGTGTAAACGCTCCGGGCAAACCGTTTTATTCATATAACAAATTCCTTTTCCTGGATAAAGATAATCGTCAATCTGTTCTTTTACATAATCGTACACATATTCATAGTGAAAAGGAACTACTTTGTAAAGGAAAACGCTAACCTCCCAGATTTCATCGGATACCAGGCGAAACGCTTCATTTAACTGTGCATAGGTAATTTCTTTTCGTCCATACTTTCCCCTTTCAAAATTATCTGCCAAGTAAATCTTTTTTTTACTGTCATCATATCCATAGATAAATGTAGGGTGACGATATCCATGCTGTCCGCCTAAATCAGATCGAAAAAACTGATCCAAAAATGTAGATATGTAATATCCTCCCTCCAACGCTTCCCTGACAAAAATATGAAACTTTCCATAAAAACCTTTAACTAGCATTTTAGGAACTGTATATTTATTGATGAACGGACAAAAATCAAACATATTTGGCGTCAGCTGATGGATACTGTACGGATAAAATGTAACAGACGCATCTGCCGCATCCCATTGATAACTTATATAATGCGCGCCCCGGAGCTGAATAAAATGATTCATGATCCAATCACTACCGCCTTCTATCTGCGGCAGAATTCCAAACAGGAAATTCTGCTCCGGCCACGCCCTGATCTCCACATCCTCCAGTGGAAGAACCTTTCTGCTACCTCTGTTAAACATAAAATTAATCCTGCCCCTTTTCCTCCTGCTGCTTTAAAATCAGATCACAGAAATGATCCACACAGCTAAAGTTCTCCCCCAAAAGATCCACATCATCAAAGGTAATTCCAAACCTCTTTTCCACACCAGCCACAACAGAAAAGATATCTACAGAATCAAAAGACAGGTCCTCAATCAGATCTGTCTCCCATGAAAGATCCGCCTGCCGTCCCGTACATTCCATAATAATCTCTTCCAAAACATTTTTAATATTCGTTTTTTTATCATAATTAATCACATTTATGTCCCTCACAATTATAAATGCAGCCTTTCGCCATCTATATACTACATATTATATTTTCTTCCCGCGTTTTGTGTTTTGTGTTTCTGTTTTCTGTCATTTTATCTCTATTTCCTTACCCTTGTTTTCTATAATATCTTACATCTTCCCTCTATGTCAACACTTAATTGGCTTAGATAGATAAAAAATGTTCCACATCCCCCCTCTGAATTTGCTTTCATCCTCAAAATTCGGTATACTGTCAAAAGTGCAGTGTACAAAGTGGAACTTTCATTCTTTCAAGCATTTCCATCCGGGACAACCTGTCCCTCAACAGAAAGATCGCATCTGCTTTTCCTCGTAAACTATATAGTGATGCAGGGTCAGTGTCAGCGTCCTCTGACAAGCTGCTTTGCAGACGAAGGATGCGCTGAATCTCAGCAAACCTGACCGGGAAGGATGCACAAAGATCAGAAGATACCACACAGAAACGGGGAAAGTATGGACGGGCAGATAGACGGCAGAGCGATTGGCCAGCGAATCGTACAACTTCGCAAAGAAAAACAATTACGAAGAATTGATGTCGCAACTGAGCTGATGTATTCGACTGCCAATTACAGCAAAATTGAAAAGGGTGAGATCTGTCCTGACTGCCGCGGACTGACAACTTTATGCCACATCTTTCAATGTCAGCCGGAGCAGATCGTATATGGCAGTCATCCTGAATCCTCGATCACAGGTCAATATTTTGATTCTTATACAGAACAGGAAAAACGGCGTATCCTGCGGATGCTCTATCTCGCATGCCACTGTGATTCCGGCAATTATCCGGACGCCTTCCATCACCTGTTTGGTTCTTGTGCCCTGGATGCTATATACAACAAAGAGGACAATCATCTGACTGTCCTTTTAGAATATGAACGCAAAATACATAATCTGACCAAACGAAAAATGGCAGACTATCTGCATATTTCCAAAAATAAATATTATTCTATCTTACATACGGGAGAACTTTCTGACTTGCGTACGCTGATGCTCGTCAACCAGATTCTGGGCTACCCTATGTCTTTTCTATTATGGAATCAAGTGGATTCTGATTACTTTTTCTCTGTTTTGCAAACAGGAATCGAGGGATTTGATCTGCCCTCCGACAGCAGCGAAATCCTCTCAGAACATAATATCCCAGCCGCCGGACAGGAGATCTCTGCCCGTTTAAAGAAATACGGCCGGATTATAATGGATTTTCAAAAACAAATGCCTCACGGCGACAACAACTATTTTATCTGACAAATTTCATCAGAAAATCTGCGGGCAGAAATTTGCACAAAACTCGAAATGCCTGCATCGTTACGCCGTACACAGATACACTTTTTCCATGCTTGGCATCTAATAAAGCCCGGCGGACTACTTTATTCGCCCTCGCCATCGTCAGCTTTTTATATAGCTTCACTGCCTCATATGTCTCCGCAATCTCAAAAAACTCCGTCTTAACCGGACCGGGACAGACAGCCGTCACCGTAATTTCCCGATCTCTCAGTTCTCGTCCCAGAGCACGCGAAAAACTCAGCACATAGGATTTACTGGCAGCATATACAGCAAATTTTGGCTGCGGCATAAAGGCTGCCGATGATGCCATCTGAATAATCTGACTGCCTTCGGAAAGATACGGAAGCACCATACGGCTCAACGCTGTCAGGGCACGACAATTCACATCTACCATCCCTGTCACATCGTCCTCACTCATATTCACCAAATCACCAATCATGCCGTATCCGGCCGCGTTCACGAGGATACGCACTCTCGGCTTCTCCTTCGCAAGAATATCACGAAACCGTTCCAACTCAGCACTGTCGGATACATCCATCACAAAGACCTTTACCTTCCTGCCAAGCAGCTGCCTCTCCAGATTCCGCAGACGCTCTTCCCTTCTGGCAATGATCCACAGCTCATGGATACTGGGATACCCCTGCGCGATCTGCAGCGCAAATTCTCTCCCAATACCGGAAGACGCTCCTGTAATAATTGCAACATTTCCTCTCTTTTTCATTCTAATCCTCCATGCCGCCCTCGGCGGCTCATGTTTGATCTGTCATTCATTACAAAAATACTCATCCAATCGATTTTCCCTGTCAAAGATATAATTATACTGCACAATCTCATATTCTTCCAGCCATTTTTTTGCCGGACCATTTTTCTCCCGAATGCTGTGCAGCTTTCCATCACGGTCATAATACCCGTTTGCGCTGATCGACGGTATCTCCTGATACATGTCCAGGAGAAACTTCTGAAAATCACTCAGCTCCAGCCCTGCCGCCTCCATCATCAGTGCCGATAAGTAATTAATCGAAGTGTTTTCGATTTCCCTTTCTTCTATATCATAGTTGGCCCAGATCAGGAAAGGCACCTCATACCGTTTCATTGCGTCCTCGGCTGACAGCTGATCCGGCATCTGTCCCATCACCTTCTTATAGAAATAATCCGACAAATGCGGCTGGTGATCGCCAAAGAGCACGATCATGACAGGCTCATCTACTCCCTCAAAGTATTCCAGCAGCCCCTGCAGGGCCTGGTCGGAAAGCCGCATCAGGGACAGATACTGTTCTGCCTCCTGTTGCAGGCTGATATTCGTGATTTTGACGGGCTCCTCAAAGGTATACTTCGTATTTTTATAGCCGCTGTGATTCTGCATCGTCACATTGAACAGACAGAGAGACGTCCCCTCCTCCTTTTGTTCATATAGCTTTTCCAACATCTGGTAATCTGATTCATCGGAAATATAATCACGGACGAAGGTTCCGTCCGGAAAGTCCTCCAGCGAGAGAAATTCATCGAAGGAAAACAGCCGATAGACACGATTCCTGTTATAGCCGGAGGCGTGATAGGGATGTATCGCCAACGCATTACGATACCCTTCCTGCCCCTTAATATTTCCAATCAACGTCGGGATCTCATCCCTTATGTACTGTAGATACGGATTGCCCGGCAGAAATGCCTTCGTGCAGCCTGTCAGAAATTCAAATTCTGAATTAGCCGTATATCCTCCATATACCGAGGAATGCAGTGTTCCGCGAATCGCATTCTCCTCGATGCCACGAAAAAAAGACAAGTATGGGCGATCCGTCCGAAAGCGGCCCAGCGCTTCCAGATCCGAAAAAGATTCATTCATAATCATGATAAGATTCGGTGGCTGTTTTCCCCGCGTCAGGGGACTTCCGTCCTCAGATGTCCCATAGCCCGGCGTTCCACGGGTTGAATTCCCATCGTCATGATAACGTCCGAGAATCTCACGGACGCGCTCCACGCTGTAACCCTCCGGCGGCTCTACCTTTGCCTCCCCGGCATTCGCTGTCACATAGAGCAGATACCCATACTCCGCCATGCCAATGTTATGATCCCATGTCAGGCCGTTCACACCGTCAAAGAAGATGCCGCCAAAATTCATCCACACAAAAAAAATGACAGCCAATGCGATTCCGCCTGCACTCGTCAGAAAATCACGTTTTCCTTTCGGTGCACCGCCACGGCCGCCTGCAACACCAGCCAGCACCAGACCAGCCGCCCCGGTCAGAAGTCCCATCCAGAAAGAAGAATCCAGCTTGTAGGAATATTCCCCTGCCACATCTGCTGCCGTTCGGACAGCGTAGATATCCATATAAACAATGCCATAACCGCGAAAAGCGTCTACAAAATAATTGACCACCCCGAACAGAATCACGAAGACTTCGGACAGAAAAAAGGCCGGTCGAACTCCTCGAAAAACAGACACCAAAATAATGTTGATGCCAAATAAAATCATGACATTTCTCCATCCATAGGAAAAACCAATAGAGATAATATCACCGTTCAAAAATGTTTCCAATGTTATGTATTCTATAAACGACAGTGCCACGGACAGCACTGCCTGCAGGCAGAAATATCCGTGGCTTCCTCGCTTCCTATTCTCATCATTCATTCCGATCCCCATTCTGCCGCCTCTGATCAGCAGCATCTGCATCAATAGCCAAAGCCAAATGGGAAGAAATTATCCCATCCACTGCTGCCGTCATCCCGATCATCAGAATCACCGTTTTCATCGTCATTATATCTGGAAGATGGCGTCGAACTCGGTATGCTTTCCAGCGAATCCTTCCCCTGCAACGTCACATCCAGCTTCTTTTCTTCATATTCTCCATTCGTGTTACGCTGCAGCGTGATCGTTACCGTTGTCCCCTTCTTATAGCTGTTTGCCTTCTCCTTCAGACTCTCGATCGTCGTCACTTTGATATCATTGATCGCCGTAATCACATCGCCCTTTTGAATCCCTGCCTTTCCAGCCCCGCCGTCTTTTGCGACCTCTTCCACATAAACACCCTCCGGCATATGGAAGGAAAGCGCCTCCTGAGACACGGTTCGTCCGGATATGCCGAGATACCCCTTCTGCTCCTCCGTCAGAACCTCCTTATTCATCAATTCATCAATAATTGGCGTAGCCTCCGAAATCGGAATC
>CAYYGS010000128.1:0-7348 GCA_964471335.1 uncultured Jutongia sp. | reverse complement strand
TCCGGAAGGACCGATTAGTGCATATTTCCCACCTTTTTCAAAATAGGCGCTAAACCCTTTAACAACAGTTTTTTTATCATAACAAAAACCCACCTGATTCATTGCAATTCCATTCTGCATAGCTTGCATCGGAATTTTCTCTTTTGTTATTACATCATTTTCATCAGAATTTTCAATGTGAGCGGAAATCTTTTCAAAATAAGGTTTTGCGGAAGACATAGACAAAACATCCTGTGTCATATTACCCAATCCGGAAGAAAGGCTTCCACATAAATTGCCACCGCCTGTAAGTGCTCCCTGTAAAATAATGCCCTGAACAGACAATATGCCAATCAAAGCAACGTGCATCATTTGACAGACAATGTTGACACACCCCATTCCTGCACTGACAAATCCTTTGATATAAGCTAACCGAAATCTGGGGAGTTCTATTTGATCACTGGCCCGCCCCGTGTTCCGAATAAACCGTTGTTCCTGATTAAAAAAACGGAGAATGTCATAGCCCGTCAGCAGCTCTTTTAGCTGACTCACCGCGATTGACTGTTTCTGGGTGCAGACCATGCCCAGATGTTCCATCTTCGGATGAAAAAGTTTTGGAACGGACAGCATAATCACTGTTGTTACAATTGATGCCGCTAACAGTGACCAATGAAGCGTAAGCAGAGCGGCAATACTGAACATTACCATAACAGCCGAGCGAATACAGTCAAAAAAGGGATTCCAGGCCAGATTCTCTATTTGGCTGATATCATTCGTAAACTGGGATAAGTATTCTCCAACAGACTGTTCATGAAAACTCCGATAGCTTTTTTTCAACAATCTCTCCGCGATATCCTGACGGATCGCATTGTTCATCACGCGAATCACACGACATCGAAAAAAGTTTTCTACACCAGTTAGTGCATAAATAAGAAACCAGACTGCCACAAGAATTAACGTCCAGAACATAAACCGATGCATATTCCGGTCAATAATACCCTGAAACGACTGCATCATCAGCATATTTGCTCCTACCTGAAATCCACACAATATCACCAGACAGAAAATTACTAACGCATTTTCCTTCCAACATTTCTTTAAATAATAAATCATATCAACCGACTTATTCATCCTTCTTTTTATCCGCTCCATCTTCCCTGTTTTCTTCCTCCGTATCTCTTGCTTTTAATTCTGAAATACTATCTGGAGAACAGGAATTATCGTAATTACCGAAATAAATATAATTTGTTCCGGTCTGTACAGTATTTGAAAAACTGTACTGATCTTTCCATTTCTCTTTCTGGAGCAGCGGTGTATCATAATTCCCAACACATATATAATTCATTCCGGTTTGCATAAAACATCTGGCAATGTACAGAAACGGAACAAACGCTGCTGGTTCGGCAAGCTCATAAGCTTTTACTTCTCCACTCTCCAGTTCTAATTCTACAGAAGAAAGAATCTGTCGTTCCTCCAGGGCGTCCAACAATTCTTCTACTGTTTCACAGGACATTTCCAACTGTTTTGCAGCAGCTTCCGCTACAAAGTAACTGGGCTTTCGGCAATGAAGATATTCCAGCAGTTCCAGACAACCTTGTCTGGACAAAAGTCCAAACAGACGGCGATACTCTTCTTTGGGTGCAAACCATGCGGCATATCCGTCTTTCGGTTCCGGCCAGAGCGTAACAAACGATAAATCCTCCGCATGAATATCCATCAGGATACCGCCAGCCGTCCTGAGCTGACTGAGCATCCACCGATTAAGGCCATCCCCCATATCCGGTTGACACGTTTCCAGATATCCCATTTCCGGTATGCCCAGTCCATCATCAAGCAGATATTTGACGGATGACCAAACCAAACGGCAAAGTTGATTCAGCCGCTCCTTTTGCGGAAAAGAACACAACCAGCCACCCATCACATCTTCCATCTCTACGCGTTCACTGCCATCCCGTCCGAAAAGAGCATCAATTGAAACCCCCAGCTTATCCGCTATCGCCGGCATCAATGTTACATCTGGTGTACCGCCGCACTCCCAACGGCTGACCGCCTGGCCGCTGATTCCCAACGCATCTCCAAGCTCCTCCTGCGTCAGTCCTGCAGCTTTCCGAAATTTTGAAATCTGTATACCAATGAGATGATCATTCATTTTATAATCCCCTCCATATCTACGATTGCCTGTATTACTAAGGCGACTAAATGTCGATATTTAACCGCCTTAGTAATATTGTATCCCGAAGACAACTTGAATACAAGACAGGCGTATTTGGGGTAATCCAACGATTGCTTGATTTTCTCCATATATTTCTTCCCGCTTGGCAGCGTTATCCTGATAATCGCTATAAGCAGCTTTGGCAGAGCCAAGCCTGAAACAACATAAAAATAACCCCACCACTTCTGATGGGGTTATTTAAAAATTTATTATAATAAGAACATAATTCACGTTTTACTTCCGCTATTAAACACGCGATTTTTAATGCCTGAAGTAATATCAACTATTCCAAAATCTGCTTGATAACTCGGCAGATAAAATACCAGACATAAAATTTTGATTCCTGGACATAAAATTCCTTATCCCGGCAAGAAAAGTTTCTTTGCTGGAAATATCTATATCATTAAAATGTTTCGGCAGCTCTTTGTCCTTTACCTCTTTTTCAAAATAATTATCATTTCTTTTCTCATATTTCTCAAGTATATTTGGCTTATTTTTTGCCGTCTTGATATACCAGTTTGTAAGATATTTTAATTGATTGAAGGGTCTGTCTTCCTTGCTGCTTTCCTCACCAATCCTTTGATACTCATCATAGGCTGTACTATCCATATTTCTCATCATATCCAAAGCATTCGTCGTTGCAACAAGGTTACTTCCATGTCCCAAATAACTGGCTTTTGTAACCCCATAATTCATATTTCCATTTTTATCAGCTCTCCCTGCACTTGCCAATTTTGCTATGGTACTCATGGCATCCAAAAATTTCTCCCTGTGTTCTTCCGGAATAAAATTCTCAGAGGCATACTCTGCTTTTTTCATCCCCAGCGCAATATTCGCCTGACGCTCTTCTTCTGTCAGGGAGGATGTATTTTCCACTAAAAAATTTTGCCGGATAATACCATAAACAAAGATTTGCTCTTCTTTACTGCAATTCTCCACTGCGGTTGCAATGGCTTTATCTGTCTTATAGATACCGCAGTACTCCGGCAGTGCAATTCTTCTGTCAAAATGTTGGATAGCCTCGTCAAACCGTTTCTGTGCCTCTTCACTGATCTGTAAAGATGCCGCAGCTTCTCCATCACCTTTCTGCGGTTCTACAAAATCCTCCCGGTTGATGGCTTTCAAAAAATCAGGACGCGTAATATTTTGATGAATATTTGTTATCTTCATTTTTGTATTCTCCCTTAAAGCACTAATGATTCCGGCTCTGTTTTATCAAAAATACACCTTAACAGACTCATACGGCTTTTCCTTATACCGCTCTACCTTCTGCCGCACCGCTTTCTCATCTGCAGCCCGCTTGCTGCCTTCTCTGTCTATCTTTCTGGCATCCCGGATCTCCTTCTGCGCATCTTTCAAAATCCCTGTCTGGGAAGTAGAAATATTCTCCACACGCTGTTGAATATCCTCAACCTCCTGCTTCTTGCCTTCCGTTGATCTGCCTCTGCCGGCATCCTGTCTAATCTCTGCCT
Source organism: uncultured Jutongia sp. (assembly GCA_964471335.1). Classification (GTDB taxonomy): domain Bacteria; phylum Bacillota; class Clostridia; order Lachnospirales; family Lachnospiraceae; genus Jutongia. The sequence goes on along the minus strand of CAYYGS010000128.1, from coordinate 3,685 downwards.
CCAATACGGCTACTTTGCGTTCCATCTTAGCAGCAGTCTGCTGCTTCTCCTGCGCCTGCTGTATCGAAGTATCGGCTGAAATCATCGCCTTCATGCTTGCCTTTCCAAAGCCGGTATCCGGCAGCTCCTTCTCCTCCTTGACAGGCGAGACCTCCTCTGCTGTCTGCTTTTGCCTCTGCTCCCTGCGAAGCTCCGCCAGGTGTTGGCGCAACTGAGTATTCAGGCTGGCAATCTCCTGCGCAATCTCCTGCCGTTTTTTCATCTTTTCCTTCTGATCCATCATCTGATCATCGGACAATTTCTGTAATTCCTGCTGCTTACCTGCAATCTGATTCTGAATATTTTTGCTGACTGTGTCAGTCGCCTGCTCCATGCTCTCCTGCTGTTGAGATGGCATGACACGATTCGTTCCTTCTATTCTCATAACATCCTCCATTCCGCACATATTACTTCTGCACTCAAACACATGACGCATATTCCGATCCAATAATTCATATAGTATATCGGCATAAATTACCAATTCATAAAGGATATTTTGAAAATAGATAAAGAATTTATGCGATATATTTTTCTGCCATCTTCTCCAGACCATCGGGATTCTTTTCCGTCCATTCTGCAAAATCCATGCCGCTCTCTGCAACAGCCTGTCCCAATTCTACCAGAAATTGTGGAATCTCCGACTCCAGAATCGCTCCCAATTCCTGTCCCATATTCTCCTTACCCTGCCGCTCTTCTCCATTCACGCACAATATAAACGCCGGGTTCGGCTTTTTATCAACTAGTTTCACGGCTCCCCGGAAGCCGATCGCCCCTGTCTGATGCGTGCCACAAGAGGAAAGACAGCCGGAAATGTGTATCTGAGGCAGTGCATTTTCCGGAATGTCAGCCTTTCGCACGGCTTCCACACAGCTTTTCAAAAGTGCCTGAGAATCTCTCAGTCCTACCTGGCAAATGCCTGCGCCAATACAGCTTACTGACATTTCAAACAGATTCCGTGCACTATTGCTTGTTGCCTCTAATACCTTTTCTGTCTCGGCTCCCGTAAGATTAATAATATAAACTGACTCATCCGGAGCAAGACGAAGCTCTACCTCTTCCATCGGCGCAATTACCTGATACAGCTTCACCAGTTCCTCCGGCTCCGGCTGTCCTCCAAGAGGATGCCACAGCACAGTATACAGGCCATCCTGCTTCTGCTCCAACACCCTTTTATTATCAGGTGCCGCACCATCCGGCTTCTTATGAACCGATCTCTCCTGTACCGAAACCGTCAGCTTTTCACCACTCTCCATCACCTCGTCGAACTTTTCCAGAAAAGCCTTTTTATAAGCCTCTGCACCTCCCAGTGCTTCCTGCATGTAACGTGTACGTGCCTTTGCCCGATTTTCATAATTTCCATACGCAAGAAAAGTCAGCCACATCGCCTTGATATAATAAAGGACATCTTCCGGTCGAACTGCCTCTGCCACCTTGACACCAAAGCTGGGATGGTTTCCGAGCCCCCCGGCACTGTACACGTCAAAACATCCATCCTCCCTGGCAGCAAAGCCCAGATCACGATATGTTGCATGAGTCAGGTTTGCAGGGGAATTCGAAAATCCCACCTTTAATTTACGCGGCATTTTTTTCTTCTGGATAAATCCTAATAAAAACTCACCCGCCTTCTCGGCCCAGGGAAGCACATCAAAATATTCTCCCTTTTCCACACCCGACAGGGGAGAACACATCACATTTCTCGGAAAATCACCGCCGCCGCCCATCGTCACAATTCCTGCATCCAGCGCCGCAGGAATCAGCGCACAAACCGCATCCTTCGTCAGGTCATGAAGCTGTATCGTCTGACATGTCGTGAAATGCACCTTCGAAATCTGATATTTTTCAATAGCATCAGCCACAAATTGAAGCCGTTCCTTTGTTATTCGGCCGGCCGGCATTCTCAGCCTAAGCATACTCGCCTTACCGCCTCTTTGTGCATAACTCCCATATAGCCCGGAAAATCCTTTGTATTGCTTTACATCTATCTCACCCGCATAAAATGCTTCCGTCTTCTCCCGAAATTCATCCAACTCCTTTTTCCAGTATTCCGCATTCATTTCAATACCTCCTTCTCTTTTCAAAACTAAAACAATTTAACTTTTAGATTTGGATAAGCAATCGCCATTGTCATAAATATCATAACAAAAAAAATAATACAGGCAATCACCAGATTCTTAACTCCCTTCATCTCCCGCACTGCTGTCTCATATTTCCGGCTGCTGTAGCCGAAACCAGTGAGGCCACATATAATCCCCCCAAGCACACCAATGAGTAGCATTTGGCAGTTTCTGCAAATTAAAAATAATACAAAGTCTATTATTACACCTGTCAGGATGACATTTTTTCTTCTTTGACCCTCTATTAATATGCATGCACACAACCATATTACTGCTACAATAATCCCAGCCCATAAGATAATTTCGACTCGCTCCATGTATTTTTCTCCATTTTCCTAAGTGGATTTTCCCTCCGCAACTTCAATTTCTCAGTCATATCCCTGAATCTGACAGCATCATTATACCCCGACAAACCTCCATTTACAACCCATCCGGCATATCCTCTTTCTAAACATTCGGCATATCCCAACTGTGCGCTGGTCGCCCCAAAAGCACACGCCTCATTCCTCTTTGCCCGCTTCTTTAATGTCCCCAGCAGTCTATCGCACACCTCCTCCAGAGTTAAGTTTTTCTGAAAGTCCCCCCATGCTTCTTCCCAGTCAGAAAATACACTGCCAGCGCCGTACGATGCGACAAATTCTCCTTGGCCAGAATAGAAGTAATATAATTCTTCACCGTACCTTCCGTGATAAAAAGCCGATTCGCAATTTCCTTATTGGATAATCCCTCTGCCACCGCTTTAATAATATCCATTTCCCGCGCGGTATAACCCTCTTCGCAAAAACCATGTTTCCCAACATCTGTATTTTTTGCCAGATTCTCAAAAATCGCCTCCTCCATAACACCAGTACCATAATACACAGATTTTATCATCTGCTTTAAATGCTCTGGTGTATGGTTCTTAATCAAATATCCTTTCGCACCATTCTTCAGCGCGCTCTGCACCAGCTCATCATCGTCAAAAGTAGTAAGAATCAAAACCTTCCCCAGATCATTCTCTACAATATACTTTGTCGCCTCAATTCCATCCATCTCAGGCATTTGGATATCCATCAGAAAAATATCCGGAGTATGTTTCCCGGCAATTTGAATCGCTTCCCGACCATTTTTAGCACAGCCAATCACTTCAAAATCTTCATCCATATCTAAAATAATCCGCATTCCATCTCTTACAAAATCGCTATCCTCCGCAATAATGATTTTAATTTTCTCCATATCTGCACATCCCCCTATAACGGCAACAGTATATTAATTGTAAATCCGGCCTCTGTTTCAAAATCCAGAATACCATTCACATCCCGCACTCTTTTCCGCATCCCTGAAATTCCCATTCCATCGATCAATTCCTTACAGCCCACCCCATTATCCGATATGCTGCATCGTATCATTTGATTCAATACATGTACGCTGATTTTTATCCTGCTGCACCTTGCATATTTCATGGAATTGGAAACCGCTTCATAAGCATTATCCAAAATAACCTCCAGGAATCTGTCTGGAATCTCCTTTATTTCCCCCTCTATTATAAGCTC
>CAYYGS010000127.1:6558-7409 GCA_964471335.1 uncultured Jutongia sp. | reverse complement strand
GTTCAATCAGACGGCTTCTTGCCTGTTTATCCTCCTTTGTTCCGAGCAGCTGCAGCACTTCTGTCTCCTCGTCTCGCGTAAAAGGTGCCGGCAGTATCTCTGCCCCGCCGATGTAATGGATATCTCCGCCGCTCTTGGGCCAAAAGAGCCCCTTTACCTCCGACATCATACGGAATTGAAACTTATTTGGCATTGTTATCTTAATCATATGTCTCTCGCTCCATTCTTTAAAATCATTGTCTTTATTTTACACTTAATATCATTTGAACCGCTCTGTCTGTACAGAGACACTCACTGACCGCTGCCAATAGATTCTCCCTTTTCTGTCCGTCTGACAAGGTAAGACACCGCAGCCGATAAGCCGGAAGCAGCCCGTCTCCCCCTACCGAGTGAAACGGAATCCACAGAGGCTTTTGCCGTTCCGGCAGCATCATTTTTCTGGCAAGTTCCTGGGAAATAATTGCTACACGTTCTCCAGTATACGGACTGATTAACTGGTTTCCCGTATCGAAGAGCGCCCGTATATGATAGACCTCTCCACCCTCATCCTCCAGCTCCCCATCCAGAATATGCTGCTGTCGCTGTCTGCTGTTACAGATCCTCTCCTGCCACCAGACGACCAGAAATACGCCGCCAAGACCGAGTCCAAGTATCCATGCTGCTCCCGACGACGGCAACAGCCGTTCCAACTGTTCCCGAAGCAGGAGGACAGCGCCTCCTGTAACTATACTGCACTGAAACATCGCCCAGAGATTTTTCCACTTTTCAGAAGCTGCCGTCTCATGAAATGTCATCTGAAGCATCTGCCAGACAACGACAAGGGCAAAAAAAATCTCTGCGGCCCGCAGTAC
>CAYYGS010000127.1:0-6548 GCA_964471335.1 uncultured Jutongia sp. | reverse complement strand
CCGCAGTACTCCCTCCCACATATGTCCTCTGCACTGGAACAAAATACCAGCGAGAATTGTCGATTCGACACTTCCCAGAAACGCAGCAGCAAAAAGCGACCTCTTCCTATACGATTTATGCCTCAGAATCCCCGTCATACCTAAAAGGAAAAGATTCATAATCCATTGAAGTCCCAAAAAAATGTCCCAATAAAAGATCCTCATCCTCTCATCCCTTCATCCCTCCCTTTCCATTTGCCCGGACACAGCGTAGTGAATTTCTTAACTTCAAACTTATTATAAGGGATGTCATGTGCGAATCATGTCAAACCATGACGTCATCAAAAAAAGTCATGCCCCGTCTTTCGACAAAACATGACTTTTCAATATTTTGCATTTTAATAACTCAAAACCGCTTTAACGTACATTCAAAGAACTGTTCCTCCAACGCAGCGGCCTGCTCTCACTCAGGGAAACACCATCTCCATTCTGAACCTCAACGGTAAATGATCTTTGCATCAATTTTTCTATGGATAATTTCCCTCCCGGACTCCAGAACAACTCCTCGTTCGTCTGTACATACAGATGCTCGTCATCAATCCAAACCGTCTCCAACATGTGTCCATTCCAGATCAGATGACAATACGGTGTAAAATTTCTACCCGTGACAAGATATCCCTTCGAGGTGTCTCTTCCGCCAGCTATCTCCCAGGATCTGAGCTTATCTGCCTTCTCTGCGTCCTTCCATGTATTCACATCCGTAATCTGTACTGGTTTCGTTCCCATCTGCAGATTTGTCGGCTCATAGTACTCCATCCCATTATATAAATACTTTTCACCATATAAAATATCATATTCGATCAGCTTCAGATCCTCCCGATATGTCTCACTCTCCCAATCTGCTTTCTGATGATATCCTGTCAGGATTCCCTGATGGATTCCTGCCTGATCAAGCACTTCAGAATACAGCTGATAGGATGCCAGATCCTGATCCTCCTCTTTCAAACCATAATTGTTCCAGATTACATATTCCGTCTGGTACAAATCGCGCCCGTTAAAATCTTCATCTCGAAGTTCAAGGCTCGGTAAATGATCACCATACAGAACAAGCACTGTGGGCTTCTTCCTCCTCTTCAGCTCACTGACCAGCCGTCCAAGCATCTGATCCACCTCGTAGATCTGGTTGACATAATACTGATATGTCTCCTCTCCCGGCCCCGGCGCCTCATAAACAGTAATCGGCTGTTTTCCCTCCGTGTGTACACCCTCATATTTTCCATGGCTCTGAACGGTAATCCCAAATACAAATTGGGAATCCTCGCTGGAATCCAGCACCTTCATGACCTCATTGACAAGGGCATCATCCTTCGCCCAGCCATTTGGATTCCATTCAATCTGCTGCATATACTCTATCGAAGTAAAGCTATCAAAACCAAGATTGGAAAATACTGTATTCCTTCCATAAAAGGTAGCCGTATTATTATGGATGGCATGGCTGGAATAGCCAAGCTCTGCCAGATCACGGCAAATACTCTCAGATGTTTTGCTCTTAAGTGCCGTTTTATAAGGATACTCACTCACACCGAAGTCATGCTGGCTCATCCCGGTCAGCACCTCAAACTCTGTATTCACGGTTCCCGCACCCACCGTCGGTACCGTCAGAAGACCGCTGGAACACTCCTCCTGCAATTTATGAAAAACCGGCAGTGGATCCTTCGACAAACGCAGCCGCTCGACTGCGCATACATCAAAAAATGACTCCAGCTGTAACATTACAATATCCGGCTTTACCTCCCCGCTGCCAGCACTCTTCCCGATGCTCTCCCTGACTCGTTCCATCTCCTCTTCTGAATAATTCTCCGGCTTATCAATCCCCGTATCCAGAATACTATTCGTAAAACAGTAGACAAAACCGTAATTCTCGTACGCCTCAGAAATATTTGTATAATTATCCGCAAGCGCCTGCACTGAAGTGCTGGAACGATGTATCAACAAAATAGACACGACCAGAACAGCCATCACCATCGCTGATATAATATAGGCGCGGCGGCTGACATTGCTGTGAAAGCACGGCGCCTTACGAAACAGACAAACGAGTGCCACAATAAGAATAAGAACCGCCAATACAATCATAGCAACATTCATCACAGACAAATAATGCCCTGACACGCTGATCGCACTGCTGATCAACGTAAAATCAACGGCTGAGAAAGGCGTCACACGAAAGTGTAGAATCACAAAATTGACTACACCAAACAGGAGCCAAATCATTGATATCATTGACAATACAAAAATCTCGCGCCGAAAAAACATGGCAACAGACATCGTTAACATAATGATCAGCACATTAAACAAAAACAGAAACGGTTTTTCTACCATATAAGAAAGTCCCTCCCACAAAGACTTTCTATTCAGACTCTCAATAATCAAGTCCAAGAACAATGGTATCAATACATAAAATGCGAAAAATTTTTTGATCTGCAGTAATCTTTCTTTCATGAAAATCCCCATTCCTTTGCAAATGACAAAAACACATTTCTTTTATATCACATTTTTTTTTGCAATGATAGTAACATTTTCTGTTAATTTTCTTAATATTTTCTGAAGTATTAGGTTCGTATAATACGACTTATGACTGGGCGGCCGCTCCCGATGCCGGTTCTGCCGGTGTCGGAACTGGCTGCTGTGCTGTCTCCGGAATCAGTGACACGCTCACTTTGCACTGATTTCCCGCCTGATCCTGTACCGTATAGGTCACCAGATATCCTGTCTCTTTCTCCTCAATCTTTATCTTTATGTCTTTTACAGACAGTTTCGAGAAATTATCTGTCACCTTCTGTACAAGGCTCAGTGCATATTCACTGTCCGGCTTCTGACCAGCCGGCAGCGTATAGGTTCCGCCATCCTCAATACCTACAATTTCCGGTGCCACCTTATCGACATACAGCTTTGCGACAGCCTTGGCTGTCTCACTGGAGTTCTGTGCTTCATAAATCACACGGTAAACATTCTTCCGCAACTTTTTAAATGTCACCTTAATATATTTTGATGCCAGTTTCTTTCCACTCTGTGTCACTGTAACATTCTTAAGTGCACGCGCCCTTGTCATGGCATCCTTGGACCTGACATAAATATCCTCTACGCCTGTAATCTTCGGTTCCGGCCTGCCGCCTGTCACTTTGATCTGTACAGTTGCAGACGCCTTACGACCAATCTCATCTGTCACACGGTAGGTCACACGGTAGCTGCCCGGCTGCCTCGTATCCACCTTACTCACTGTAGATCCATCCTTCCGGATCTCTATCTTCATCCGGGATGTCACATCAAATCCCGTCGTATTCACTGCCTTTACTCCCCTTTTCACATCAAAAGAGGAATTATACCCTACAGTCTGATTCTTTGCCCCGGTGATCTTTGGCTTTTTATTATTCCACGGATTCTGTGAATACCAGATATCCGTCGGATCCCAGCGGACAGAATACGGAAGCTTAATTGCCGCCGGCTTGCCAAGAGGCCCCGGATCAGAAGAATTATAAATAGTAACCGGTGTTCCTGACGGCACGTTATCATAAATCCACTTGGCCCCCTCTACCGTCAGGCGCACGCAGCCATGAGAGGCTGTCGTCCCCAGCTTATTATAAGAAGATACTGACAGTGTAGCCGGATTATTCGGACTCGTATACCACACAGAATGGAAAAGGACACCACCATAAATACGTGTACAATACTGTCCGTAGCACGGGCCGTCCAGCGTATGCCAGCGCATCTTTGCCCCCAGAGAATATGTACCTGGCTGTGTCGCCCAGCCTGTTGAACAGATCAGCGCCTTCACCGGCTTATACTTGCCGCCATCCAGTTTATAGATCGTCACACAGTTCTGCTGCTTATTCACCTTAATCTGATACGTAGAAGCTGCCTGTGTCTCATGTCCCTTCGAACTACCCACACACAGAAAAAGAAGCAACATCATTGCCAAAGCAATCTTCATAATCCTCTTAATTCTCAACATAACATATCCTCCCTAATTTCCCTTTCTGTTTTGTACGAACTAAATTTCTGTCATATTTTTATAGATCCGCGCCACCTTATCCACCGGCCCCTTCGCGACGAGATGCCCCCCGTCGAGTATGATTGCCCTGTCACAGAGACGCTGGACCTGTTCCAGGGAATGCGATACAAAAAGAACCGTCACGCCCTTGTCAAACATATCCATAATTTTTCTCTCGCTCTTGCGGCGGAATTTCTTATCTCCTACCGACAACACCTCATCCAGGATCAGGATCTCCGGTTCCACCACCGTCGCAATAGAAAAGCCCAGTCTTGACTTCATACCAGAGGAATAGTTTTTGATTGGAACATCGATAAATTCTCCCAAGCCGGAAAAATCGACGATCTCATCAAACTTATCATCCAAAAACTCCCGCGAATAGCCAAGCACTGCCCCATATAAATATATGTTTTCCCTGCCGGTATATTCCGGACTAAAGCCGGCACCCAACTCCAGCAGCGGCGCAAGCTTTCCCTTCGTCACCACCTTGCCTGTCGTCGGTTTCAGTACCCCCGACACGATCTTTAAAAGTGTACTCTTGCCAGATCCATTCAGGCCGAGCACACCCAGCCGCTCTCCCTTTTTTACCTCAAAATTTACTTCACGCAGAGCCCAGAATTCATTATAGCGCAGATCGCGCTTCACAAACTTTATAAAATACTCTTTCAGATTATCTACCCGCTCCTGGCTCAGGTTAAAACGCATTCCTACATCCTTTACCTTAATCGCGACGTTATTCTTCATAGCAATCCTCATTTCTGTATACGTTTAGACGTATAATATAAACTGATCCTGTTTTTTATAAAACATCACAATGCCAATCACCAAAAGTCCCACCGCAACAGCAGAGGATACCAGACAATAATGCATGTCCATCGGAACACCATACAAAATCGCATTGCGGAAATTAGCGATACACATATAGACAGGATTCAGATTAAATACCCATCCTTTTCCCGTCTTGATAATACGGTCAACCGGATAGAAAATGGCCGATGCATACATGATCAGCATTGTCACAACACTCCATATATACTCTACATCCCGAAAGAACACACTGAGCGTTGCCAGAATCAGGCTGACCCCCAGAGACATTACAAACAGGATCAGCAGCGGAAATACCGCCTGGAATATATAAATTGTGGGTTCTACCTGCAATACGATTCCCACGCCGACAAGTACGATTAACGAGATCAGAAAAATAACAAAATTGGAAAGTACGGACGAAAGCACATAAATATATTTCGGTACGTACACCTTTTTGATCATCGAGGCATTTCCACTCACCGATTTCAACCCTGCCTTTGTCGAGGATTGGAAGAAGGAATAGAGCAAACGTCCTGTCAATACATAGACCGGAAACTGCTTCGTCCCCCTGTTAAAAAAAGTTCCAAACACAACTGTCAAAACAATCATCGTCAGCAACGGTTCAATCAGCGTCCACAAAATTCCCAGATAAGAGCGGCGATATTTCAGTTTAATATTTTTCTTCACAAGCTCCATCAATAAATTATTATATTTTGTAAAATTGTTCACAAGCCGTTTAATATTATTCATATTGATCCTCCGTGCACTACCATGCCTGACTCCCACGCACGCCCTTTTCCCTCTTTCGGCTCCCTGCAATGCAAAGCACTCCGCAACAGGAATACGATAGTGTTCATTATAGCATACCAAATTAAAATGTCAATTTTTGTTAGGACCGCGGCCAGAATATTTTTCAGTTAATGCTGGACGGAAACATAAAAGTGATATATAATGTAGAAAGTAATCATTTCTATTTCAGAAAACGGAGGCGTTTTACTCTATGAACCAGATGAATCGTGTTGCAGGTATCTCGCAAAAATATGACGGCACATTAGATTACGGCATTACCATGTATGACGAACTGCCCTATCAGAGAGATGCTGATGTTTGCAATTCTAGCACAGTCGCACTCTATAGCGGCCATATTATAAAATATTATTTGTGTAATAATAAGCAGGAGGAGTATCCGATCAATAACAGGGACGACGATATTGAACTCATCCTGCAGAAAATCAGTGAACAGGAGGCTTTGCGCCGCATTTCCGAAGCGGAGGCGCTCCCTTCCGAAGCTCCGTCTGATGAGATCACACAGGAACAGATCCAGACCCTTCTGGAAGACAATGAAGCGCAGGAAGAAGCACCGGAACCTCCGGTCAAACATGTGGAAAATCTTGATGACATTGAGGATTGGTGATCCAAATTCTCTCATTTACGAAACCCGACAGATATTCTGTCGGGTTTTCTTATCTAATAGGAAACTGCCTGCCACTTTCTTATTGGCATTCCACTGCTTTTCGATAAATCCCCCATATGGTATAATGCAGTTCTACTCCTGTAGTAGTCCAAGTTCCTCCTCAATACGAAGGAGCTGATTATATTTTGCCACCCGGTCTGTACGGCTTGGTGCTCCCGTCTTGATCTGTCCAGCGTGCATCGCTACTGACAAATCAGAGATTGTGGTATCCTCTGTCTCGCCAGAGCGATGGGATATAAT
>CAYYGS010000126.1:0-7450 GCA_964471335.1 uncultured Jutongia sp. | reverse complement strand
CCGAGAGAAATATTGCGCAGATGATTACAATATCGAAAAGTATTATAGGAAGCATATTTCAAACTGTCCGGAAATTGAATCGATTTTAGATTTGTCCCCGCAAAAGTTCCCCAATAAAAAAATTCAATCCGATCATATTCATCTTTACTATGAGGATATGTCCGATATTCTTCCGGATATTTCCAATATTCAGTCTCATCTTCAGTCTCAATATATTCTTCCTCAAAAGATACGCCCTTGGGCATACCCGGACTCCAGCCCTGTAGTTCGTGTTTTACTGCATCAAAATCACGAAGCCATTTTAACTTTCTAACCTCTTCTAAATTAATCTGAGCAAGGCTTTTATTTCCAAAAAACGCACCCTCACCGATCTCCTTAAGATTTTCAGGCAATATAACTCTTTCCAAAAAAGGATTTTCAAAAAAAGCAAGCGCCTTGATACGCGTGACAGTCTTCGGAACATAATAGACCTTGTCAGTCTTTTCATACGGGTAATACACAAGCGTCTTTTCATCTTTGGTAAAAAGCACCCCGTCCTTGACGGTATAATACGGGTTCCTTCTGTCAATGGTGATTTTAAACTTTTTAGATTTAGACCCACTCACAAACCCGTTCAAAGCCCCTTCTTCTATATAGCGCAGATTGCGCGGCAGATGAAGGTGGGCTATCTCAAAACTTTTCAGAAATGTCCCTGTACCGATTCTGACCAGGGAATCCGGAAGCGAGAGTTTTATATTCTTAACCGAATTTGCCTTTATCACGTTACTGAACAGTAATTCCCCGTCTAACTCCGTAATACCCTCTCCAATCCAGATCTCCTTGACCCGGTACCGCCGTTTTGATCCAAGTTCATTCACATTTTTCGCAGACCTCCTGATTCTCCGATCCGCAACACCACTGCCGTTAATCTCCAGCCGCCTGGTCATTTTGCTAAAAGTCCAAATGGCATCCTCCCCGCATTTACCCGAAACAAACCGTGCTTCCGGAGGCACTGTATCCAGTGGCGGGATAGTATTTACCGGCTGGTTCTCCAGTAGGTATTCTGAATCATCCTGTCCGTTTTCCTCTGTTTCTGCCCTGCTGTCATCTGCATTCTTGGTTTTACCTGCCTGTCTGGAACAGGCGGTCATGCCCATGACAACCGCTACAACGGCAAAAAGCACAAGAAATTTTCTTCGTCTCCTACTCGTCATAATTTATCCTCCCTTCACACTCAACCGGATACAACTCTCTATACTCATCATACAAATATTTCCTTGCTTTTTTGCATTACCAAAATGAAGCCCTTCTTCTTCGATTATTATATATTCTATACTTAATATTATCAATCTTCTTTTTTCGAATATCTAACGACTACTCTGCCAATTTTACATTTCCGTCCGCCGCACCACTCCTGTACATTCCCCCCAGATTATGCTATATTGTAATGAAGTAACAAACGGAACTTAATTTATTTCTAATACGGCTAAACGTCTATATTTAATCGCATTAGTAATATGATGACCAGAACTAATTTCACAGACATACACTTCGCACCAGCAAAGGAGACCCCCATGGGAAAATTACTTTTTTTCGATATCGATGGAACCATATTGACAGAAGGGAAGAACCGCTACGTCCCGGAAAGCACGAAAAAGGCCATCAAGCTCTTACAGGCCAACGGGCACCTCTGTTTCATCAACACCGGACGCGCCTGGTCAGAAATACATGACAACATCACCAGCCTCGGTTTCGACGGTTTTGTCTGTGGCTGTGGCACCTACATCCGCTGCCACGATAAGGTCCTGTATTCCCGGGCAATCCCGACCGAGCTGGCTGATTCCATTCTGGATGCTCTGGAGGAATGCCGTTTAGAATGGGTGCTGGAGGGTACCGATAAGATTTATTACAGCAATATTCCCTACACGACACGCATCGGAGAATTCCGCAAAGATTACTTTGGCGCCTTTGCCGACAAGTGTGAAGATATTTCACCGAGCACACGCGGCCTCTCCTTTGATAAATTTTGTGTCTGTACCAAAGCCGACAGCGACCTGTCCGCTTTTCGGGACAGATATCAGGAGCCGCTCTCCTTTATCGACCGCGGCGAGGGCTTTTTTGAAATCGTTCCCTCCGATCATTCCAAGGCCAGCGGCATTCAGTTTTTAATGGATTATTTCCATATCCCCCTGGAGGATACAATCGCTATCGGGGACAGCACAAATGATCTGCCGATGCTGCAATTTGCCGGCACAAGCATTGCCATGGGAAAAAGCGACGATATCGTATTACAGATTACGGACTATGTGACCGATACAGTAGAGCAGGACGGGATATGGAAAGCATTAGAACACTATGGATTAATTGAAAAAAATTAAGGTGTCAACAGCATCTCCGGAATGTTCCATATTCCGAAGCACTGCTGACACCTTAATCCTAAAACACAATAATATTATCAGTATCCTAACTCTGCGAAGCCGCTTTTTCCAGTGCCGTCTTATATACCATCACCAGATAGGCATCCACAAAGCAGTATTTATTTGACACATACTCATAAATCTTGTACAGGAAGCACATCCCCATCAGGATGAGACCCACATATGTCACAACCGGCTGAAGTCCCAGGGCGATCAGGAAAAAGCTTGCCATCAGATAAAATAAAAACACAAACCAAAACTGTCTTCCGATCTGAAACGCCTTTACAAGCGTCATCATCAATGCTTCCTTTCTCTCATTGATTTCGTCCTTTTCCATTTTCATCACATGCTCATACATATCCTGGTAGACAGCCTTGCCATCCAGGTTGATCTCTTCCTGTTCTCTCTGTTGATCCAATTGTTCCTGACACATCAAGACATACATTCCATATTGATTCTCACCAAATTCACGTCTCAGACATTTTCGAAATACATTCATAAATTTCTATCCCCTTATGGCTTTTTATTCATCATATGTTTCAAAATGAAAAACGGTCACATGGTGATACGATTCCCCCGCTTTCAGTACAGCATCCGGAAAACCAGGTGTATTCACCGCATTAGGAAAATTCTGGCTCTCAAAGCACACTGCACTGGACGGGCCGTACACTACGCCCTCCTTGCCCTGTTCACCCGACAACTCCGGAGCCGTATACATCTGTATCCCCGGCTGATTCGTTGATACCGTGATCTGCCTTCCGGTATCCGGCGCCCTGTAAATCGCCGCTTTCACCACCTCTTCTTCCGGATTCTCCAAAATAAAATTGTGGTCATACCCCTTGAAATAATCAGGACTGTTCTTGTCCGATACAATATCTCTTCCCAACTTCTTAAACTCATGAAAATCAAGAGGTGTCCCATTTACAGGACAAATCTCTCCCGTAGGATATAACAAATCATTCAAAGGCGTATAGCTGTCCGAGAAAATCTTTACCTCCTGTTCCAACACAGTATTGCACCGATGGCCTCCCCTTCCCAGATTAAAATAAGAATGATTTGTCATGTTCACGACAGTATCTGCATCCGACACGCCTTCATATTCAATCAGCAGCTCGTCCCCATCTGTCAAACGATAGGTAATACTATACTGGAAATTTCCCGGAAAATGCTGTTCCCCATCCGGACTCAGACGGGAAAAGACCAGGCACTCCTCGCCCTCGCCTTTTTCATATTCTGCCTCATACATCAAATGATTAAACCGGAGAAAACCACTGTGAAGGCAATTTGTCGCATCATTTTGATCCAGCTTATATTCTGTACCATTGATAAAAAAATGACCATCCGAAATACGGTTAGCACATCTGCCCACCGGTGCCCCAAAGCTCGGTTCGTTTACCTCGTAGCCAGCCACCGTATCATAACCATGTACGATATCATCTACATTTCCATCTCGATCCTTCATCCAAATGTTCGTAATCACAGCTCCCAAATCGAGAAACGCGATACGCAACCCATTCTTATTTTCCAATATATACTTTGTGACGGTTCTGCCGTCCTTTGTGCTGCCAAACACCTCTTTCTTCATACTCATAATATCCCTCATTTCTGCACACGTTTTTCCAAGAATGATTTACTGTTATAAATAGTATAGCAAAACCATTTATTTCTGGCAAGAAAATTACGTCACCACATCAATCTCCTCAATTCCATATGCCTGATAAAGTGATACCATCTGTGCCGTCACCTCCTCTCCGCTGATGCCGATTGGCACAGCCGGCGGACATGACACTGTCTCCTGGGCAAGAATTCGCCCTTCTGCCTCCGATACCGCAATCCGTTCTGATGGAGCCAGCACCGCCTCACGAATCGTCATACGGCGAATTCCTTCTTTCCTTGACAGAGATGGCCTGATCACAGGATTTTTCGGCGTGTTCAGGCGTGTCCTGCACATCCACTGCCGCATATATTCCAGATCCTCTCTGCTATTCTGTGGTGTAATCATACATACGACATATCCTTCTCCCGCATATTCACATTCTATGCCATATCTTGTCCTGCCATGCACGGAAAATTCTGTTTTTCGCATTTCATCTGCAATCTCCCCGGCAGAATAACCGGAGGACGCCGTGTCAATCACAATCTTCAGGGCCTCTGTCCCATATAATACAAACCCTCTTTCCCGCATTTCTGTCTTAATTTTACCGATCTCCGCGGCACACTCCTGCAATTCCCCAGAATATTTCTCTGTCAGATAACGGTTGCACAGATCCAGGGACTGCAAGATCAAATAAGACGGACTCGTAGAACCAAACACAGCCATGGCCCTTGGAATATATGCCGCAAAACGCTGCCCGCATCCCTTTGCCACATGGAGGTAACCACCTCCGGTCAACACAGGAAGTGTCTTGTGTGCAGAATCACAACACATATCTGCGCCCTGATGGATCGGATGACATCCTCCCTCCAGAAAAGCCAGATACGCTCCGTGAGCATTGTCAACCAACAGAGGAATTCCATCACGGTGACAAATATTCGCGATCTCTGTGATGCTTGTCTGCATCCCCAGATAATCAGGCGATGTCAGATATACGGCGACAGGTCTGTCCTTACGACACTGCAGTCCATGCTCCACTGATTGAGGATCTATTATCAGAGAGCAAATACTGTCTCCCGCCTGGCAGGCAATAAATTCCACATCCAAATCTAACAATGCGCACCCGTCAATCATCGCACGGTGAACATTGGGAGCCGCAAGAATCCACGGCCTTGATGATTTTGCAGCTTCTTTTTCATTTTCGGACATCACGCCCTCAAGAGAAGCCATGTCCCTTTTCCAATCCATTAGTGCCGCCGCCAGCATAGCCTTGATACTCAGAGATGACCCCTCTGTCGAATAATACGTCGCATCTGTTTGAAACAACGCGGCCGCCGCGCACTGGCTCTGCTCCAAAATACCTGTCGGGACGGACAAAACATCCGCGCCATCTATCTCCGTAATATCTCGTTTTTCACACCCCAGAACACCCTCGCCCTTATGTCCGGGCATATGAAAACGAACAGAATTTTTCTCCAGATAAGCCTGCACAAAATCGTAAACCGGCGTTTTCATTCTGATTCCCATCCCGCCTGATCCTGCTGTGTCTGATACATCTGCTGCATCGGCTGACTCTGCGGCTGATATCCCTGCTGGACCGGCTGACCCTGCGGCTGATATCCCTGCTGCACCGGCTGACCCTGCGGCTGATATCCCTGCTGGACCGGCTGGCCCTGTGGCAGCTGGTATCCCTGCTGTACTGGCTGACCCTGCGGCTGATATCCCTGCTGCATGGATTGTTCCTGATAGGTCGGCTGCGACTGATACATCTGCTGCTCCAGCTGTGCCTTCTGTTGTTCCAACTGCTGTACCTGGGCCTGCAGAATACGCATCTGCTCCTCCTGCTGCCGAAGCTGTTCCTCCTGCCACTCACCCTGAGTCTCTCCCTGCACATATGACATCGACTGCGGCTGGCTCTGCTGTATTGGCATTCCACCCGCCTGCTGGCGGCTCTGCTGTATTGGCACTCCACCCGCCTGCTGGCGGCCCTGCTGCATCGACGCTCCACCCGCCTGCGGCATCTGAGCCATCTGTGCCTGCAGCGCTGCCTCCTCCTCTTTCTTCTTTCTGATCTGTGCCTTTATCATTTCCATATAGGCCGCCTCACGCTGTCTGCTCTCCTCCTCCTTATTCTGCGTCGTACGAACCAGAATATTATAAGCATATAAGACAACCGGAACAAAAATAGTAGCTCCAACACTGGCAACAAACCAATTATGGGATTCCTCCGTTGCCGTTATCGCCGTAATGAAACTAATGACATAGAAAGACAAAAGAATAATCACACCAATGATTGCCAATACACGCTGCGTTTTCTTCATATTGATACCCCTTTCTTTTCACCTCTTATTCTTCCTGAGTATATTCCTCCGAACTTCCGGAAATGCCGGCTTCGCCTTTAATCCTCCGAAAATACGCTTTGATCTCCTTCTCATAGCCCTGATCCGACGGCACATAAAACTTTGTGCCTGTAAGTTCATCCGGAAGATATTGCTGCTCCACATAATGATTCGGAAAATCGTGGGCATACTGATAGCCGATGCCATGTCCAAGCTTTCCTGCACTCTTGTAATGGGCATCCTGCAAATGCACTGGGATCGCCGCCGTCCTCTCCGTACGAACCTGTTCCATCGCCCTGTCTATAGCCATAATCGCAGAATTGCTCTTAGGTGCACTTGCCACATAAGCCGCCGCCTGTGCGAGCACGATTCTCGCCTCCGGCATCCCCAGCCGTTCAACAGCCTGTGCCGCACTGACCGCCACCACTAATGCCTGTGGATCCGCATTCGATACATCCTCCGCCGCACAGATCATGATTCTCCTTGCGATAAAGGCAACATCCTCCCCCGCATAGAGCATCCGCGCAAGATAGTAGACTGCCGCATCCGGATCTGATCCCCGCATGCTCTTAATAAATGCCGAAATCGTATCATAATGGTTATCTCCCGCCTTATCATAACGAAGCACTCTCCTCTGAATGCATTCCTCCGCCACCTCCAGCGTAATCGTGATCCATCCCTCCGAATCTCTTTCCGTCGTCAAGACCCCCAACTCGATTGCCGTGAGCGCGCTTCTGGCATCTCCATTCGCCAGATCGGCGAGAAAATCAAGGGCATCCCCGTCGATTCTCGCATGATAACTTCCAAGCCCTCTTTCCGTGTCCTCCAGAGCCCTCTGAATCAATATTTTAATATCCTCGCAGGAGAGCGGCTTCAATTCAAAAATAACCGAACGGGATATCAGAGCACCGTTCACCTCAAAATAGGGGTTTTCCGTGGTAGCACCGATCAGGATCACTGTGCCATCCTCTACATACGGCAGGAGATAATCCTGCTGCCCCTTATTAAAGCGATGGATCTCATCTATGAATAGAATCGTCCGCTTGCCGTACATTCCGGCATACTCCTTCGCCTCCCCAATGACCTGTTCCATATCCTTCTTCCCGGCTGACGTGGCATTC
>CAYYGS010000125.1:0-7452 GCA_964471335.1 uncultured Jutongia sp. | reverse complement strand
TACCTTAAGCTTATTCCTCTCTGTGTCCATCCGGAGATCCTCCTTTTCCTTTTGCAACTGTGTTTGTTATCGGCAAATACATTCTCAGCAGAAATCCCTCCCCGGGTGCCGTCACAAAGCGGACGCTGCCGCCAGCCTCCTCTGCCCTCTGACGAATTCCTCTAACGCCGTTTCCTTCCCGGATCGTCTCACATCCCCTGCCGTCATCTCCCATCACAAGTTCCAATCCATCCTCCTGAAAACGAAGCACGATCTCCAACTTTGTCGCCTCTGCATACTTTAATGTATTTGTGATCATTTCCCGTGCACAGGAATAACAGATTCCCGACAGGTGTGAATATCTCTTCGAATCCTCTCCCTGTACCGTAAGCTCCACCACAATCTCCTTCACCTGATCGGCCAGCTGCACAATCCCCTGTGTGACCAGTTCACATGCATCCTCCTTCTTCATCTGACGGATCGATTCACGCAGCTGGCGCAGACCGTCGGCAGACAATTCCCGTCCCTGTGCCAGATACGATGCAACCTCATCACTCTTCCCCTTCTCCTCTGCCACCATCGCAAGCTTCATATAAGATTGCAGCATCGTCAGCGTATGGCCCGCCGTATCATGCACCTGTTGTGCAATGCGATTACGCTCCTGCTCCAGAGACAGCTTCTCCTTTGCGACAGCTAATTCCCTCTCCTGCCGCAGTGTCATCACATATCGACTCATATCCCGCACTAAAAGTACCGTCCGGCAGTTCTCTTCCCTCTGCTCTGCCGATACCTCACGAAAGTCCCTCTGTCCGGCTGCCGCCTGATAAATCTGCAGTTGTATGTATTGCCCGTTTCCATTCCGTCGAATTTCCGGATCCTCCTCCTTTGCAAAACATTCCAATGCATCCATGTCTGCCAGCACCTGTCCCATATTCAGGATATATCCTGAAGATATTTTGTCATCATCGACTGAATCCTCATTCAAAAGACCTTTTACCAGTTCTCCCTCACATTTCTCATTTTTTTGATCAGGGATATCAGACGCTGCCTCCCCCTGCTCCGTTTTCATCAATTTCAGGAAAGCTTCATTCACATAGGTGCACTCCCCTTTCTCGTCAAACACAGCCACACCGTCAGACAGTCCCGACAGCACCAGATCAAAGGCTGTAATATTGACCTCCAGAAACTGATACTTCATCGTAGCCAGAAAGACAAGAATCACAGATACGCCAAAGCCCAGAGGTGTAATATCAAATTCCGGCCGCACGATTCCCGCCAGATACAAACCATTCAGGCAGACCGGCACCAATACCGATGCAAGGATCAGCTGGCGGCCGCGCCTTGCCTCCTTTCTTCCGGCAAAATCGCGAAACAGGAAAACAGCCCCTGCAATGACAAGCAGGTAGACCGATACTACATTCGTATAAAAGAATACGCCATGCACAAGCTTCTCACGGGTAAACACCGTATAATACAAATGATGCCAGTCATTCGTAATCACTGCCATATAGTGAAATAACGACAGCAGCATGGGGAGCAGACGTTCATACCTTCTAAACGTTCTACCGGTGTAGGCTACAGAAAAATAATACCAACAGGATCCAATAAAACAAATTCCAAAATTTCCCAGGAGATAAGAAAGCCTCCACTCCCAATCCGACCGGGAAACAAAAACCAGAATCTGTGCCATACACCAGATTACAGCCATTGCCTGGCAGGCCAGGTACACACGGTTATAGACCGTCCGCTTCCCTCGAAAATAGAGGAGCGCCATACTGACCATCCCAGCCTCTGCTACTAAAAGATAAATTAATGTCAGAAAAAATATCATGATTATTGTCCTTATTTATACAAGGCACGGCTCGCCAACACAATCAAAACGATACCAGCCACCAAAAGATATGCCCACCATGCAATATTCAGCCACAGCCCTCTCGTCGCATATACCACCAGCAGGAATAATACAACCACTCCCGCCAGCATATAATTCCTGCGCTTTAAATACCCCGCGATACAGATCATTAACATACTGGCGCCGCCCAGAAGAAAAGCATTCTCTGCCTCTCCACCATTCATATTCCACAACAGCAGCACGCCTAACAGACAGCAGCTGAGTATAAATTGTACCAGTTTCACCAGAGTCTGCCCGGCATCCTCGGTCATACTTAGATCATCCTCATTCCCACCTACTCTGTTCTCTTGCTTTTCACGCCATATTTTCCCATAGAGATAAATCGCCATCCCCACCCAGACACAGGTATATTCTATCATAAACTGATCCGGAATCTCAAACCACGGCTGAAAACAGAAGCAGCCAATCCCCGGAAGGAGCGCTATTGTCCACAAAATCCTGCCCCACGTCTTCCAACGGGACAGCAGAGCCCGGTTCGCATAATAGATGGTGCAGAGGATATACAGTACAAAGAAAAACAGATCAGAGTCATTAAAATATCCTTCCACATCCAATATCGTCTTGCCAACAAGAAACAGAATGCCCGATACCGCCTGCAGAATACCCGCAATATAAAACGGTTTCTCTGGCATCTCAACCCCTTTCCTCCTTGCCGCAGATGGAAGGAGAAAAAGCGCTGCCATACATACAAAGGAAATCGGATAATATCCCGGACGGTTCGCTGCCCCGTAAACGATCCCTCCCTCAATCCACTGCCAGATCGTCAGAACCGGAGCGATCCTAAGCAGCAGAAAAATCATCTCCCTCCGCATCAGGACAAGCATGAATACCACATTAATCAGATAAGCAATCAGACAAGCCAGTCTCCCGACATTTGCCTCTGCACGAATTTCCTGTGGCATGACTTTGCAGGACAGCAGATAGGACATTGCATAGACAGTCCACATCAAAAGAATGCTGTGCAGACCCCGGAAATAACGATCTGCCTGATTCTCTACTTCCATCTTCTCCATCGCCTTCCAGAGGAAATATGACGCCAGACACAACAGTACCAGCACACATATCTGTTGCTCCAGACCACTTCTGTCTACCCACAGAAATTCCCATCCCGGAGTCCGTAAAAAAGCAATCAGATGCCCTATAAAAAAGATGGTATATACCCCGCAGATAACAGGACTGCTCTTTAAAAATTCCTGTCCCGTCATCAAAAAGATAGAGTATGCGAGCACAGTTCCCGCCATTACAATCTGAAAATATGAGGGCTCTACCCCAAGCATCGAAATACAGGTAGAAAATCCCCACACGAGAATACTGTCCAAAAGAAGCAAAAGAACCCCGAAATGAAATGCTCTCTGTGAGTCCCCTCCCGTTCTGATACGTTTTGCAACCAGAAGAGCCATCACAGCAGAGGCCGCCATCAATCTGCCACTATCCGTGTCTGCCAATGTCGGGAAGGAAATGCCTCCCAGAAAAGCAAGCACTGTAAATCCGAAAAAGGCTACGCCCAGATCATATACCGCCATCTGCGTCCGCGGCCATAGATCCCTGCCACGCAAAAACCGTTCCAGACCGAACAGTGCAACCGTGCACAAAACCAAAATCAGCCTTTTCACGAAATCCGGCTGATAATTCCAAGTCGTTGTCGCATAGACACCGCCTGCAATCAGCACAAACACTACGCCAACCGCCATCACCAGCATCGCAATTGCATTCTTATTCTTATCCTTATCCTTCATATTCTGCCTCCTAACCAACAGACCTCATCCGATCTGTCTTTCCTGTAAGAGCTGCTGGTTTTCACCGCTCTACTCCTGTTCTTGGAGACATTATATAATGGTTTAAAAAAACGGGGCAGATGTCATCTGTCACGATCTGCCCTGCTTGATGCCGTGACAAATGTCACGGTTTCTCTTTTTATCTGTTACATTTGATCTAAATACGCCTCATACCCCAGCTTATCCAGTTTGTCTGCCTTCGCAACCACCTGATCCTTCAATCCCTCTTTGTATTCTGCCAGCCTCTTACGAAGTTCCATATCCTGAATCGACAACATCTTTGCCGCCAGAATCGCCGCATTCGCCGCACCATCAATCGCAACGGTCGCTACAGGAATGCCCGACGGCATCTGCACAATAGAATACAGCGAATCCACCCCGCCCAGCGATTTCGTATGAATCGGTACACCAATCACAGGCAGCGGAAAAATTGCTGCACACATTCCCGGCAAATGCGCCGCACCGCCGGCACCTGCAATAATCACATCAATTCCTTTTGATTCTGCAGTCTTTGCATACTCCACAAAGACATCAGGCTCCCTGTGTGCGGAAATAATCGTCATCTCATAATCCACTCCGAAATCCTCCAGCATCTTTGCCGCCTTACTCATGACTGCAAGATCCGAATCGCTTCCCATCAAAATACCTACCTTTGCCATTACCTCTTCCTCCATTCGTTTTCAATATAGCATAATTTATAGCAAAAATTCTGCCAGCACATAATTGCTGACATCAATTCCGCGGTCAGTCAGGTAAATTCTATCATGAAATCCTTCTTCTGCCAATAGTCCCTGTCCCACGAATCTCTCGATCACCTCTCCATATACCTCCTCTACCCCCCTGCCAAACCGAGATCGAAACTCCTCTTTTGACACTCCCGCACACAAACGAAGACCCAAAAAGAAAAATTCCTCCATCTGCATCTGCTCCGTCCACGGCGTCACCTCACAAAGACCCAGTTGTCGGAGCCATCCCCCATCCATCAAGTTCTCCGGGATCTGTCCTGTTTTTGATACAGCCTTATCCCTGTCCCGTTTTTCAACCTGTCCCGTTTTTGATACTACGTCACAACCACCACGGCATCCAACTCGTTCTATTTCCTGAACATATTTCCGATACGACTCCTCCTCACACGGCACACAAAAGCGATAACCAAACAGGCAGGAGGAGGCTCCAACCCCCATCCCAAGATAATCACCGCACCGCCAATACGTCAGATTGTGCCTGCATTCATATCCCATTTTGGCATAATTGGAGATCTCATATCTCTCATAGCCCCATTCCGCCAACAGCTCCTTTGTGCGCCGGTACATACTCCGTTCTTCCTCCTCGGATATATGCTTCATCAAACCCTTCTGTTCTCTTTCATAAAACACAGTCCCCGGCTCTATGATCAGACTGTAGGACGAAATATGCTCCGGCGATAAACGAATAATTTTCTGCAGCGTATCCTCGTAACTTCGGGGTGTCTGTCCCGGTATATCTGCCATCAGGTCAATATTGATATTTTCCCATCCACCCTCTCGCAGCAGATCATAAGTATGTAGAAAGTCCTGATACGAATGAATCCTTCCCAGGCAGTGCAGCTCCTCCTCTTGCGCCGACTGCAGGCCGAGACTCACCCGGTTAACCCCCATCTCACGCCATATCCCGATCTGGTGCTCCTGTACCGTACCGGGATTGGCCTCCATCGTAAATTCCATATCCGGCGCACATTGGAAATGCTCCTTCACCGCATCTCCAATATCCGATAAAAGCTCCGATGACAAACAGGAGGGTGTCCCACCCCCCAAAAAAATCGTCCTGATTTCGTATTCTTCCGACAAAAGCTCCCCCCAGCCTGCAACTTCACGACACAAAAGAGAAACATACCTCTCCTTTTCCTGCTCATCTGCCGGGCCGGACAGAAAATCACAGTACAGACATTTCCGCACACAAAAGGGGATATGGATATACAGTGACAACTCCTTTTTTCTCAATCAAACCTCCGCCTGTCTATTTCCAAACCACAAAATTATTTGCGCCTTTTATTCCTCATCCAGCTTGAGTACACTCATAAATGCCTTCTGCGGTATCTCTACGCTGCCAAACTGACGCATCCTTTTCTTGCCTTCCTTCTGCTTCTCCAAAAGCTTTCTCTTCCTCGTAATATCGCCGCCATAGCATTTTGCCAGCACATCCTTGCGCATTGCCTTGACAGTCTCCCTCGCAATGATCTTACTTCCAATCGCCGCCTGTATCGGGATCTCAAAGAGCTGTCTGGGAATCTCATTTTTCAGCTTCTCACACATCTTACGCCCACGGTCATATGCTGTATCCGCATGCAAAATAAAGGACAACGCATCAATCTCTTCCTTATTGATCAGAATATCGAGTTTCACCAGCTGAGAAGGCACATATCCCTTCATATCATAATCAAGGGAAGCATATCCGCGGGAACGCGATTTTAACGCATCAAAGAAATCATAAATGATTTCATTCAACGGCAGATCGTACCGCAGTACCGCCCTCGTCTCTTCCAGATACTCCATTCCGATATAGACTCCCCGCCGCTCCTGACACAGATTCATGATCGCTCCGACAAATTCTGTCGTTACCATGATCTCTGCCGCAACGATCGGCTCCTCCATGTGTTCAATCTCCGATGGATCCGGCAGATTCGACGGATTCGTCACATCAAGCACCTCTCCATTTGTCTTATACACCTTATAGACAACGCCCGGCGCTGTTGTAACAAGATCCAGATTATATTCACGCTCCAGCCGTTCCTGTATAATTTCCAGATGCAAAAGTCCCAGGAATCCACAACGAAAACCAAATCCCAGTGCAATTGACGTCTCCGCCTCAAACTGCAGAGAAGCATCATTTAGCTGCAACTTCTCCAGTGCATCCCGAAGGTCCTGATACTTTGCACCATCTGCCGGATACAGCCCACAGTAAACCATCGGCTGTACTCTCTTATACCCGGGCAGTGCCTCCGCACAGGGCTTGTCCGCCCTCGTCACCGTATCTCCCACACGTGTGTCCTGCACATTTTTCAGACTCGCCGTAATATATCCTACCATCCCGGCTGAAAGCTCCTCCGCCGGGATAAACTGCCCTGCACCGAAGATGCCTGTCTCCACTACCTCCGCTTTGGCGCCGGTAGCCATCATAAGTATCTCCTGCCCCTTACGCACCACGCCATCAAAGACGCGGCAAAAAATAATGACTCCCTTATAGGCGTCATAGACGGAATCAAAAATCAACGCCTGAAAAGGCTTGTCCGGAGAGCCGTCCGGCGCAGGAATCTTTGTAATGATCTGCTCCAGCACCTCCTCAATATTCGTCCCAAGCTTCGCCGAAATCAGCGGTGCATCCGAAGCGTCCAGACCGATAATGTCCTCAATCTCCCCTTTGACACGGTCAGGCTCTGCACTCGGCAGATCGATCTTATTGATCACAGGCATGATCTCCAGATCATGATCCAGCGCTAGATAGCAATTGGCCAGCGTCTGTGCCTCAATCCCCTGTGCCGCATCGACAATCAGAATTGCCCCCTCGCACGCTGCAAGGCTTCGTGACACCTCATAATTAAAATCCACATGTCCCGGCGTATCAATCAGATTAAAAATATATTCCTCGCCGTTTTTGGCACGATAAACTGTACGAACCGTCTGTGCCTTGATTGTAATGCCGCCCTCCCTCTCCAGTTCCATATTGTCAAGCACCTGCGCCTGCATCTCACCGCTCGTCAAAAGCCCCGTCTTCTCAATAATACGAACCGCCAGCGTCGAGTTCCCATGA
>CAYYGS010000124.1:0-7490 GCA_964471335.1 uncultured Jutongia sp. | reverse complement strand
GGATTCGTCTGTTCCATCATTAGGATGAAGGAGTAGTTATGCCGGACAATACGTTAAAAAAACAGATCAGTATCGCCCTGTTGGCGCATGTGGATGCGGGTAAGACAACGCTTTCCGAGGCAATGCTGTATGTCAGTGGAATGATCCGCACACTGGGAAGAGTGGACAAGCAGGACGCCTTTTTGGATACGAATGCTTTGGAGAGGGAACGGGGGATCACCATCTTTTCCAAGCAGGCGATGATACGAAGCGAAGAGTTGGAAATCACACTGTTAGATACGCCGGGACATGTGGATTTTTCGGCTGAGATGGAGCGGACGCTGCAGGTGCTTGATTATGCCGTTCTGGTCATCAGCGGGACTGACGGTGTACAGGGGCATACCAGAACACTCTGGCAGCTTTTGAAGAGATATCAGATTCCTGTTTTTTTGTTTATTAATAAAATGGATCAGCCGGATACGGACCGAGACGCCTTGATAGCGGAGTGCCGCGAGCTTCTTTCCGACAACTGTGTCGATTTTGGGACAGGTAATGAGACAGAGATTTATGAAAATGCAGCTCTCTGTGAGGAGGGACTGCTGGATAAATTTCTGGAGCAGGGAGCATTACCGGAGGAGGATATCATTCGTCTGATTTCCCAGAGGAAGCTTTTTCCATGCTTTTTTGGTTCTGCTCTCCATTTGAATGGAGTGGAAGATTTCCTGCATGGATTACAGATACATACTACCTGTCCCAGATTTGGGACAGAGTTTGGAGCCAGAGTCTTTAAGATACAGAGGGATGTACAGGGGAATCGTCTGACCTATCTCAAGGTGACGGGAGGGATGCTGAAAGTTCGTGATCTTCTACAGGGAGGCGAAGAGGAGTGGCAGGAGAAGGTGAACCAGATCCGCATCTATTCCGGAGAGAAATATACTGCTGTGGAAGAAGCACCAGCAGGAACGGTCTGCGCTGTGACGGGACTTACAAAGACATACCCCGGCCAGGGGCTGGGATGTGAGAGTGACGCGGAATTACCTGTTTTGGAACCGGTATTGACCTATCGGATTCTGTTGCCGCCGGATGTACAGCCAGCGGCCTTTCTTCCCTCTCTGCGGGAGCTGGAAGAGGAGGAACCACAGCTTCATATTGTGTGGGATGAAAAGCTGCAGGAACTACAGGCGCAGGTGATGGGAGAGGTGCAGATCGAGATTCTGCAGAGTATGATCCTGGAGCGTTTTGGCGTGAGGGCGAATTTTGGAGAGGGCAATATCGTATATAAGGAGACGATTGCCAGCGTGGTAGAGGGAGTCGGCCATTTTGAACCCCTGCGTCATTATGCAGAGGTTCATTTGTTGTTGGAGCCGGGAGAGCCGGGCAGCGGCATGCAGTATCTCACGGATTGCAGTGAGGATTCGCTGAGCCGGAACTGGCAGCGGCTTATTTTGACACATTTGGAGGAGAGGGAGCACCGGGGCGTATTGACGGGCTCCGCTCTGACCGATGTCAAGATCACAGTTGTCGCAGGGAAAGCCCATGCGAAGCATACAGAGGGTGGTGATTTCCGGCAGGCTACCTACCGGGCGGTGCGTCATGGGCTAATGCAGGCAGAGTCTGTCCTGTTGGAACCACAATATCAGTTTCGGCTGGAACTGCCAACGGAAAATGTGGGCAGGGCAATGACAGATCTGGAGCAGATGGGTGCGCAGATTCTGGCGCCGGACAGCAAAGAAGGGTTTTCGATTCTGCAGGGAAGTGCGCCGGTAGCCGCATTGCGTAGTTATCCGCGGGAAGTGGCGGCTTATACGAGAGGAAATGGCAGGTTGAGCTGCAGTTTCGCCGGATATGCTCCCTGCCACAATGCGCAGGAGATTATTGAGGCCAGAGGCTATGATCCGGATGCAGACTTGTCCAATCCCTCCGGCTCCGTCTTTTGTACGCATGGTGCCGGTTTCTTCGTGGAGTGGGATCAGGTGGCACAATATATGCATTTGGAGAGTGTGCTGGCACAGAGGCAGGCGGGTGAGGATGCATCATCCGGCTGGGAGGCTGACACGTATCGGCCGGAGAAGAAGGAAAATACAGAGATTTGGATGGGTGTAGAGGAAATTGATGATATTTTGAACAAAACATATCATGCGAATCGGAAGGAAGGATTTATACCACACAAGGGTATTTCCGGCAGAAGGCGTTCCGGCCGTGCACAGGCTGTAACGAGAGAATACGGTAAGGAGGGAAGGTCAGAGTCTTCCCGGAAAAAGCCGTCTTCTCGGGAGCAAAAGGAAAAATACCTGTTGGTAGACGGCTATAATATCATATTTGCCTGGGAGGAGCTTAAGACTCTGGCCGATCAGAATATAGACAGCGCAAGAGGAAGGCTCATGGATATTCTGTGCGAATACCAGGGAATGAAAAAATGCCATTTGATCGTGGTATTTGACGCTTACCGTGTCAAGGGGCACCCAACAGAGATCTTTGATTATCACAATATTCATGTTGTTTTTACGAAAGAGGCAGAAACAGCGGATCAGTTTATTGAAAAATTTGCCCATGAGAACGGCAGGAAATATGATGTGACAGTAGCTACCTCAGATGGGCTCGAACAAATTATTATTCGCGGCCAGGGCTGCGGGCTGATGTCTGCCAGAGATTTGCAGAATGATGTAGAATATATGAAGCAGCGTGTCAGGGAGGAGCATTTGGAACAGCAGAGATCAGAGCCGAATACGCTGTATGATATGCTCTCGGAAGAATCAAAGCGGCAGCTTCCGGAGTAATCTTTGCTATTTGTTGGCCCGAACCGACGGCATACGCCGCCGGGCCGGGTCGTTTCAAACCTTTTTATTTGGCTGCTTTTTCAGACAATGTATTATCTACCAGTTCCTCATAAGGAGTTCTTTCTGTCAGGACACCGGCATCCTCAAGAATATCCTGCAGGAGTTCAAAGCTTTCTTTTTCAAAAATCAGATTATCCTTCCAGGTATTTTGTTCATAATAACGCTTTACGACAGCTACGAGCGCCTTTTCATCTGTTTCCGGAAATTGTGGTTCGATGACCTTGGCAATCTCCTCCGGTGTGTGGTTCTGTACGAAGTCCATGCCTTTTTGCAGTGCTTTGGTAAAGGCTAAAAGCTCCTTCTGATGATCTTTCAGATAGCTTTTTTTGGCAGAATATGCCGTGTATGGCACATTGCCGCTTGCCTCGCCCAGAGAAGCAACAACGGTTCCTTTTTTATCAGCCTCCAGGGAAGCGGCATACGGTTCAAATTCTACGGTGTAATCTCCCTGGCCGGAGGCATATGCCTGTGCTGTCAGGCCGAAATCAATATTTTTTACGATATCAAGATCCTTTGCGGGATCCATACCGTTTTTCTTTAAGATGTACTCAAAAACCATTTCCGGCATGCCGCCGTCTCTGCCGCCCAATACTGTTTTTCCCTTCAAATCTGTCCACTGAAAATCATCTTCGGCTTTCTTGCCGACCAGAAAATTTCCGGCTCGCTGGGTCAGCTGTGCGAAGTTTACGATATAATCCTCCGCTCCCTCCTGATAAACATAGATTGAGGATTCCGAACCCATAAATCCCACATCGGCTTCTCCTGATACTACAGCTGTCATTACATTATCGGCACCAAGTCCGTTGACCAGTTCCAGAGCGATTCCCTCTTCTTCGAAATAGCCTTTTTCGATGGCTACATATTGCGGTGCATAGAAGATGGAATGGGCCACTTCGTTGAGATGGATGGTGGTCAGCTTTTTCTCATTCTTCGAGCAGGCGCACAGACTGCTGAGCACGAGAGTACCAATCAGGCTTACACCGACAATTTTTTTCCAAAGAACCTTTTTTTTCATTGAGACCTCCTGTCTGCGTGTGAAAATCACACAAAAAATTGGCGTATTCCCGATATTATATGACGATCAGCCAGAATGGTGCGGAATCAATTTTGCGAAAAGAGTAAGAATGTGTTATAATAAATATGTTTTATTCACTATGGATTGCGCAGAAATGAGGATTACTATGAGATATACGAAAAAGCAGAGAACGCTTGCGATTATTGAACGGCTGAAGGAGGAGTATCCGGATGCCGGATGCACCCTGGAATATGATCAGGCATGGAAGCTTCTGGTCAGTGTCCGGCTGGCGGCGCAATGTACTGATGCACGTGTCAATGTAGTCGTGGAGGATTTATACAAGAAATATCCTACAGCAGAGGCTCTGGGCGATGCACCGGTGGAGGAGATTGAGGCAATTGTGAAGCCATGCGGCCTGGGACACAGCAAGGCCCGTGATATCAGTGCCTGCATGAAAATGCTCCGGGATGAATATGGTGGAAAAGTACCGGAAGATTTTGACCAGCTGCTTGCCCTGCCGGGGGTCGGCCGAAAAAGCGCCAATCTGATTATGGGCGATGTCTTTGGAAAGCCTGCGATCGTGACAGATACACATTGTATTCGTTTGGTCAACAGAATGGGACTCGTGGATGGTATAAAAGATCCTAAGAAGGTAGAAATGGCTCTGTGGAAGCTAGTGCCGCCGGAGGAGGGAAGTGACTTCTGCCACCGCCTTGTGATACATGGACGGGCAGTTTGTACAGCGCGGACAAAGCCGGACTGTGAACACTGCTGTCTGAACGATATCTGTAAAAAAGCGTAGGCCTTATTTTCCCAACGTATCATCAATGATATTTTCAATAATGCTTTTCTTAACCCATACATCAAAACTCAGCATGCAGATCAGAGAAAAGGTATTTAAGAGCTTCTTGTCTTCCGGGTCTTCGACATCGGCAAAGGATTCGCTGGATTGCTTGATTTTGCGTAGAAGATCCTTGACCTGAGAATCAATATTTTCCTTTCCCAGCTGCACAATTTCCTCGTAGATTTCTCCCAGTGTCAGGCCGTCCTTCCGATGGAAAAAACGCTCTGAGATAGGATTTAAAATACTCTGGATATCGCTGATTGACAAAAAATTTTTCAGGTAATAGATATAAATCAACAGAAGCATATGCTCTGAGGAATATTTCTTTTTGTCCGGCGGCGGCAAAAGATTATTTTTGGTATAATTATTGATCATAGTTTTTGTCAGAATCTTGTCGTCCTCGAAACGCTTGGAGGAACTCAGGTGCTCATCCATGAAGGTAGTCACCTGATCCATATACAGATCAATATTTGGAATATCATCTGGTGTAATATAGTCTATATTCTGAATACTTCGAATTAATTTTATCATTTCGTTCGTATATTTCTTTTTCATTCCGTTTCGATCCTTTCCCATACGCCTACATTGGCAGCTAATAAACCCGTCATCAAGCGCCGCTGTACCAGAAATAGTGTAACACACTTTATTTTATCTGGCAAGAATGGCACGATTTTTTGTTTTTCGCATACAATGATAGGAAGGCATTTTGAAAGGGAGGTAGTATGGCGGGCTCATATCGTGTCAAACCAGTAAAACATAAGCATCAGAAGAAAATGAAAGCAGAGCCTTCCGGAGCGGAACCGGTCATTACCAGAAAACTTTCCGGAAAGCTGCGGATGCAGGAAGATATTCTGGCAAAAGCGCCTGTCCTGACCTGCTACGGAAAATACAGGGTATGTATTGAGAATTATCGGAGTATATTGGAATATCAGGAGGAAAAAATCCGTATTCAGACGAAAACATGTAAAATTGCAATTGAAGGAAGACATTTAGCAATTGCTTACTATCGGGATGAGTGTATGTGTGTTGTGGGGGAGATTCGAGCGATCCAGTATCTTTGATTACGCTCTGAAAAATGTTTTTGTGTGAAGAGACCGGTTTTTACCGGAATGGATGTAATAGAAAGGGGCGAAAGAGGGAAGTATGTTACATAGAATCGTGGGCTGGTGTAAAGGATATGTTATGGTGCGGCTGCCGGATGGGCAGGCGGAGCGTTTTATTAACCTGTGTAAAAATCATGGAATGGATTGGTGGAATATCTATCGGGATCAGGGGAGCGGCTATGTGTATGGATGTATTTCCAGGGAAGATTATTTCAGGCTGCGCCCTTATGTACAGAGAAGTCGTATATTTCCCCTCGTCATCAACCGTTATGGCGGGATATTCTGGTTGCAGCGGGCAGGCAGGCGTGCAAGCTTTTGGTGTGGTGTGCTCTGTTTTCTCTTGCTGCTATTCTTCCTGTCCTCCAGAATCTGGGGGATTGCGGTTGAGGGACAGCATTACCATACAGAGGAGAGCATTCTTCGATTCCTGGAGTCAGATGGAATCTATGGAGGAATGGCAGCCCGGGATGTGGTCTGCAGCGATGTGGAAGCCGATATTCGGGAACATTTTGAGGATGTGGGCTGGGCCGGGATTGAGAAAACCGGCAGTAAGATTTATGTCCGTCTGGAAGAGGTGATCCCGGCGAAGGAAAAGGAGAAGGAGGTGCCCGGAAGTATTGTTGCCGAGGAGGCAGGTACCGTATATTCCATCGTGACGAAGAAGGGGACGGCCAAGGTGCGTGCCGGAGATTCTGTCCGTAAGGGAAAGACGCTGATCTCCGGACGTCTGAAAATCATAGGAGACAACGATGAGGTCGTGGCCAGAAAACGTGTACAGGCACAGGGCAGCGTTGTGTTGGAGTGTACCAGGGAGTACCGGGATACTTTGAAGAAGGAGTATCTGCATAAGATATATACAGGGAGGGAACGCGAGTTATATCAGTTTTCCTGGGAAAAAAGAAATCTTTTTTTATATAATCCGTTAAAATATTTGGAAACTTTTGAAAAGTGTGATATAATTCGAGAAGGTGGGCGATTATGTCCATCGCTGTCTTTGCGTTTTCCGCTGTCTGTCTGGAAACAGACTGCCCGGGAGACAAGATATGTTCCCGATCGGTATTCGAAGCAGGAGGCGCAGGACATTTTGACAGAGCGTTATCAATATGAGCTGGAAAAGATGCGCCAGCAGCTCTGTTATGATATTTCCGGAGAACTAAAGGTGACAGAAACAGGCAGCGGCTATGAGGCGCGGGCTGTTATTACCTATCGAAAGGAGCAGAAGGAATACCGGAAGCTTGGAGGATATTGATTGCATGGCGATTATGGAAACAATGATTGAGATACCGGCAGAGCATGAAAAGAATATTTTTGGAAGTTTTGATGCCTATATTAAGAAGATTGAGAAAAGCTTTCATGTGACGATGGTTGCCAGGGATGGTACATTGAAGCTGGTGGGGGAAGCGTCACAGGTGAAGAGCGCGGAGAGTATATTGATGCAGCTTTTGGAGCTGTCCCGGCGCGGAAATGTGATTACGGAACAAAATGTAGATTATGCGATTGCGCTGTCTATGGAGCATAGAGAGACGGAGCTTGTGGAGATTGATTCCGACATTGTCTGCCGGACAGTACAGGGCAAGCCGATCAAGCCGAAAACGACAGGACAGAAGAAATATGTGGATCAGATACGCAAAAAAATGATTGTATTTGGCATTGGTCCGGCCGGAACAGGAAAGACGTATTTAGCCGTTGCGCAGGCGGTTGAAGAGCTTAAA
>CAYYGS010000123.1:0-7565 GCA_964471335.1 uncultured Jutongia sp. | reverse complement strand
ATAGTGCACCGTGGCTGCCGAACCGGTTCCATGGGAAGGCGGTACAGGAGGGTCAGCGTAAGTTTATGGGGACGCTGTGGAATACGTATGCGTTTTTCGTCCTCTATGCGAATATTGATGAATTTGATGCGACAAAATATACATTGGAGTATGATAAACTCTCAGTGATGGATCAATGGCTGCTGTCGCGCCTGAACAGCACGGTAAAGGCGGTGGATGAAAATCTGGCTGCGTATCGGATTCCGGAGACGGCGCGGGCTCTGCAGGATTTTGTCGATGAGATGAGTAACTGGTATGTGCGCCGCTGCCGTGAACGCTTTTGGGCAAAGGGCATGGAGCAGGATAAGATCAATGCCTACATGACGTTATATACTGCGCTGGTGACAATCTCCAAGGCGGCAGCGCCGATGATTCCTTTTATGACGGAGGATATTTATCGCAATCTTGTCTGCTCAATTGATGCATCAGCACCAGAGAGTGTACATCTTTGTGATTTTCCGGCGGTACAGGAGGAATACATTCAGAAAGAGCTGGAGAGCAATATGGAGGTTGTTCTGGAGGCGGTGGTTCTGGGCCGTGCCTGCCGTAATACGGCGAATCGGAAGAACAGACAGCCACTCAGTAAGATGTATGTGAAGGCAAAGACAGTGCTCAGTGAATATTACCTGGATATCATTCGGGATGAATTGAATGTTAAACAGGCAGAACAGACAGATGATGTGAGTAAGCTGACGACATATACCTTTAAGCCGCAGCTTAAGACACTGGGACGTCGTTTTGGTAAGCATATTAACGATGTAAAGGAGATTTTAGCTGGTCTGGACGGACAGGCGGCAATGGAAGAGCTGAATACGAAGGGTGTGCTGACTATTACGGTAGACGGACAGCAGGAGGCGCTGGAGAAAGACGATTTGCTGATTGAGACAGCGCAGATGGAAGGACTGATTTCCGGCAGCGATCATGGCATCACAGTAGTGCTCGATACAAATCTTACGCCGGAGCTGATCGAAGAAGGCTTTGTGCGCGAGGTGATCAGTAAGGTGCAGACGATGCGTAAGGATGCAGGCTTTGAAGTGATGGACCATATCTGTATCAGCATGCAGGATAACGAGAAAGTGGCAGAGCTGGTGAAAAAGAATGAACAGACAATCCGTGCGGAGGTGCTGGCAGACGAGGTTATTTACGGACAGGCAGATGGATTTACAAAGGAGTGGAGTATCAACGGGGAAAAGGTAATGCTTGGCTGTACAAAGCTGGAATCATAGGAGGTTATGTGCAGTCAGGAAGTGCTATTCCATGATATTATGAGTAATTCAATAAAAAGCAAAGAGGCCGGAGATATAAATCTCCGGCCTCTTTGCAACATACAAAGGAGTGGCCAGACGGCAGAGGGAGCTACCATCTGGCCGAAAATGAAAAAAATGAAAAAGAATCTATATCAAACATAAGTAAATCAGCAATTTTATTTAGAACTCATAAAGTCCTAAAAGCTTCTCGCATTCTTTTGTTTGATAAATTCATTATAATTCGCAACTGTGTAGGAATTTTGTTTTAATTATAAACAATTTATAAACATTTATAAGAAAATATAAACTACTATCTTGATGATATGCCGCATTTGCCTATACCGAATTTATTTGGATATAGGCAAGTAAGGCGGATTATCTTTGTCCGTATTGTTTCAAAATATTTTGAATGCGTTCTGCCGGATTCAGGAGCTCACTAATCGACTGATCATGATTCAGTGTATCAATCAGGAGAGCTACATATTTGCTCATATCAACAGAAATATAATAATTGCGGTCCAATACCTCCTGTGGCTGATATACCAGATTAGTCGTCATGACACGGTAGATAAGTCCCTTTTCTACTGCTTCATCAAATTTTTCCATGCCATTTGTAAAGAGACCGAAGGTAGCAGCCACAAAAATGCGGTTTGCCCTTCTGCGTTTAAGCTCCGTGGCCACATCGATCATGCTCTCGCCGGAGGAGATCATATCATCAATAATGATGACATCCTTACCCTCCAGATCAGAACCTAAAAATTCATGGGCGATAATCGGATTGCGTCCATCAATGATCTTGCTGTAGTCACGACGTTTATAGAACATTCCTACATCGATTCCCAGGACGTTAGCATAGTATACCGCTCTGTCCATCGCGCCCTCGTCCGGGCTGATCACCATCAGATGATCTGCATTAATCTGAATATCAGGAATATTTTTCAGAAGAGCCTTGATAAACTGATAAGTAGGCTGTACTGTCTCAAAGCTTTTGAGTGGGATGGCATTCTGTACACGCGGATCGTGTGCATCAAAAGTAATAATGCTTTCCACGCCCATCTGCGTCAGCTCTTGCAGTGCCAGTGCACAATCGAGTGACTCCCTCGTAGAACGGCGGTGCTGACGGCTCTCATACAAAAACGGCATGATGACCGTGATTCGCCGCGCCTTGCCGCCGACAGCAGCAATTAATCTTTTCAGATCCTGATAATGGTCGTCGGGCGACATGTGATTTGTCTGGCCGCATACAGTATAGGTCAGGCTGTAATTACAGACATCTACCAAAAGAAATAAGTCATCACCGCGTACAGACTGACGGATGAGTCCCTTTGCCTCGCCGGAACCAAAGCGCGGGCAGGCGCAGTCGATCAGAAAGGAATCCTTCTGGTATCCAGCCAGAGAGGTGGCCGCCGTCTCCAGCTTTGCACGTTCCCGTCTCCAGCTTACGATATAATCATTCACGCGCTGTCCCATAGCACGGCTGCTCTCCAGTGCCAAAATGCCTAAACTGCCTACAGGAATTGTTTCTGCTAACTTATCATGTCGTTTCATAAAATCCTCATTTCTCCGCATTTTACAACTCAAACAGTAAAGCGGCCATAGCTGTTTATACCGCTCCCGTTATTGGAAGCGTTTGATCGGTCGTATATCCTTTCCAATGATTTTGCAGAAATTATAATATCCGGTGAAGCGTGAGAAAATACGCTCTCCATACCGGTCATGCAATTCCTGAAAAGACAGATTCGTAGAAAAGATGGAAGCACGTCCGGCTAAATGGCGTTCCTCAATAAAATAGTAGAGCTGGGAGATTGTAAAGCTATTGGTCAGTTCTGTCCCCAGATCATCTATAATCAGCAGATCGCTGCCCAGAAGCCATGCAGTCTGCTTTCCAGAGGAGGCTGCTTCGCCATCTCTGCCAAACTTGCTTTTTTCTAAAATATCAAATAGCTGCAAAGAAGTCAAGTAAACGACGGAGTGTCCGCTGTCCAAAAGCTCCTTTGCGATACAGTGTGTCAGAAATGTCTTTCCGACGCCTGTAGGCCCGTAAAAGATCAGATTATCGTAGGCATCATCAAAGCGGGAGATATAATCCATACATACCTCCCGAAGCTTTATAATATTTTCCCGCGGAGTCAGGGAAAGATTGTCATCCTTGGTCTTGTCGTCATAGTAATCGGGACAAAATGTCTCAAAGTTTTCCTCAGACAGGATGTCTGCCAGATTTGAATTGCGGTACAGAAGCTCCGATTGTGCCCGAAGAAGACAGTGGCATGGTTTTGATTCGATATACCCTGTGTCCCTGCAATCCGGGCAGGTGTAGATGGGAGCGAGATAATCCGACGGATAACCATGCGCCTTCAAAAGCTCCTGCTTCTTCTCAATTAAAAGCTGCAATTCTCTTTGATAATCCGCATCAGAGCCGGCTGTATTTTCCGGCTCTAACAGGGATGCCCGTGCCTGCGTCACAGAAAGCTGGATCAATCGCGTCTGAATATCCTGGATCTCCGGTATTTTTTGTGAGATTTCCTCCAGATGCTGTTCTGTCAGGTACCGGTTCTTCATTCTGGTCTGATCATATTGATACATAATATCGCGGTATTCCGTCATTGATATGCCCATAACAATCCTCCATACTTGTCAGCTTACAATTGCAAAAGCTTTTTCTCCAATGCATCGGCGTCGTCTGACGACAGGCCGTGCTGCACATAGGAGGCATAGCTGTTTTTGACATGTCCTGTGTTCTTTTTTTGGGAAGAGGCCTTTTCTGCCTGCTTCTTCGAGAAAGCAGCGTCAGCCTTTTCCACATCCAACAGTGTGGAGATACCGTCATTATGCCATTTTTCCAAAATACCCTCTGCATATTTGAAATCTGCCCGCCTGATTTTCAGCATCGTGCGGTTGCAGGCCTCCAAAATTACGCTCAGATCCATTTTCCACTGGTTTTGCCAGCGGTCTACGTACTTTTTCTCAATAACTGCCAGCGCGCGTCCCAGTGCAAACGCTTTAGAGACTGCCGTATAGCTGGCATTATATGTAGTGGAGGCGGCCTGTGCATCCTCCGGGGTCTGTACCTGTTTTTCGTGCCAGGCAATTGCGACGGACTGCAGATAGCCCGTGTTAATCTTGCCCAGGGAGATACAATACTCATATAAGTATAGTATTAACTCTGATGTAAAGTGCAGATTGTCATACAGGTAGGAGATCAGCTGCAGTTCACCTGGCTTGATCGGACGTTCCAGATAACTCTCCACAACATTACATGTCCAGCAAAAATCGTGATTGGCAGTCAGGCGCTTCGTCTGTTCTGCTGTCACACGGAAGGAATGCTGACGGCCCGTCTGCTTCCCGGAGGGGGAATCAGGTTTTCCGTTTTCAGGAAGGGAGGAAGGTGCTGGCCCGTCAGGCAAAGACTCCGTAGCAGCTGTCTTTTTGCCGGTGGCAGCAGCTGCCGTCTTGATGTCCGGAACTGTTTTGTCTGGCTGGGGATTGGAAGCACTTGCTTTTTTCTGCTCCTCAGCCGTGTCTGGCAGCTCGTCCGGATTCAGGACATCAATGCCTAAAATCACAGACTTATCCTCGCTTCGTGTGATCTTCAGGAGCTTCTTTTTCTCCCAGTAATTGAGCGCACGAACTACATCCTTTTCTGTATTCTCCATCTGGTCTGCCAGGGAGGATATTGACAGATCCTCCTGTCCAGCCTGAATACATTTGGACAGATACAGATACACCTTTACATAGCTTCCATTTGCTCCGAGCATATACTTCTCAATAAATGTATTATGGATCGAAGTTACTAACGGAATATGGTTGGAACATAAAAGTATATTATCCATAATAATATTTCCTTTTCATATATTTATAGCAGCGTTCACCACATCGGATCTTTCGAAGGATACCACAATCCTTATCCGATAAAATTGGGGGATTGGTTTGTTGGCTGCGTATGCTTATCATACCATAGAAAATGCTTATTGCAAACACTGAGAGGACGAGAGAATCTGTGAATGACAAAATGTGGAAAATGTGGATAAGAAGATTCCTAATTGGAAATATGCACCAAATTACTAGGTGTTAAAAAAACAATTATCCACAAACAATTGTTT
This sequence comes from uncultured Jutongia sp., assembly GCA_964471335.1. Taxonomy (GTDB): domain Bacteria; phylum Bacillota; class Clostridia; order Lachnospirales; family Lachnospiraceae; genus Jutongia. Next base: position 2,179 of record CAYYGS010000123.1, on the reverse strand, counting down.
AGAATTTTGGACAATCGTTTGTGGATAGTGTGAATAACTATTTTTGAACTAAATCTTCACCGATAGTTACTACGTTTCCGGCTCCCATGGTTATCAACAAATCGCCGTTGATACATTTTTTTAATAAAAATTTTTCGATATCTTCAAAGGTGGATATGTAATATGCATTTTTGCCAAGCTCTATAATCTTTTCTTGCAGATCCTTTGAAGAAATGTCGCCGGGATCGGGTTCTCTGGCAGCGTATATGTCCGTCACAATAATATTTTCCGCGTGGGAGAGAGCTTCAGCAAAATCGTCAAGCAGAGCCTTTGTCCGTGAGTAGGTATGCGGTTGAAAGACGCACCATAAATGGTTGTGCGGGAACTTTTGTGCGGCAGTAAGCGTTGCTTTGATCTCGGTGGGGTGGTGTGCATAATCGTCTACGACTGTTACGCCATCAAAGCTTCCCTTTACCTCGAAACGTCGTTCTGTTCCCTCGAAGGCAAGGAGGCCGCGGCAGATTGTTTCCATATCTATATGGAAGTAACGTGCCAATGCAATCGCTGCCAGTGCGTTAGAGATATTGTGTTTTCCGCCTACATGAAGTGCGACAGGACCCAGGGAGGTGACAGCGTCTCCCTCCTGCAGGGATTCCCAGGAAACGGCTCCAAACGGCTGGCATGTCAGCTCGAAATGAGCATAGCCCTGTTCGTCGAAGGTGATCTTCTCGGCCTGATAATGGCAGATGCATGCCGCAGGGATGTCGGCCTGCGAGCCTGTATCGCCGTTGTCTGGCGCAAGGCCAACCGTGACAAGAGGCGCCTTTAACTGTTCCGTTACCATATCTAAGTGTTCGATCTCATGGCCTGTTACAAGTACGCCGTCCTCTGGGAGGAGCGAAGCGAACTGCTGAAAGGAGTGGCGGATATCATCAATGTCCTTAAAGAAATCGAGATGGTCAGCGTCAATATTGAGAATTGCGGCAGCAGTTGGGAAAAACTTTAAAAAGCTATTTGTATATTCACATGCTTCCGTAATAAAATTGTCAGAATGGCCGATTCGTATATTTCCGTCGATGGCCTTTAAAATCCCGCCGACAGATATGGTAGGATCTTTTTTCGCTTCCAGAAAAATATGGGAGAGCATAGAGGTAGTCGTTGTCTTGCCGTGGGTGCCGGCGACGGCAATGGCATTCCTGTAATTTTTCATTACCTGCCCCACCATCTGGGCGCGCTCCATCATAGGCAGTCCAAGCTCTTTTGCAGCGCGGAATTCGGGATTGTCCGGATGGATCGCAGCTGTGTAGACGACAAAATCAATATCTTTCGTAATATTTGCGGAGGCCTGGCCATATATTATAGATATGCCGAGTGATTCCAGATGCCTGGTAATCTTGCTTTGGTTTATATCAGAGCCGCATACGGTGAAGCCGCAGTCATGGAGAAGCTGGGCGAAGCCGCTCATGCTGATGCCACCGATTCCTATAAAATATACATGGCAGGGGTGCTTAAAATCAATTTGATACATGAAAATCCTCCCTAAAAAGTTTTTTGATCATGATCAGGGTGTTACCTTAATCAATCATATGATATGTATAAGGACATTATAAGCGTAAGCATGCGAAAATACAATTAGCAAAGAGGATTTTTTAAAGCTGCCCAGAAAAGAGATCTGTGGACTAAGATGTTAAAAGAAAGGGAACACTTTGGTCATCCGTTAGAAAAGCTGTAATCAGGTACCGCAGAAAAAGCGAAAATTGTACAAATTTTACGTAAATATGACATAAATTAACAAATCATTTAAAAAGAATTGGTTGATATGTCTAAAAAATTAAAAATATTTTCAATTTTTTCGTTAAATTTGTTTCATTTCGAAAGGAAGTGTGTTATAATATATGTATTCTGAACAACAAGAGGTGATATCGTGATTAAAAAAGAAATGATAGCAATGTTATTGGCAGGTGGACAAGGTTCACGTCTGGGCGTGCTGACTGCTGATGTTGCAAAACCCGCAGTCTCTTTTGGTGGTAAGTACCGTATCATTGACTTTCCACTGAGCAACTGTATTAATTCAGGTGTTGACACCGTCGGAGTTTTGACACAATACCAGCCGTTACGTCTGAATACCCATATTGGAATCGGTATTCCGTGGGATTTGGACAGGAATGTGGGGGGCGTTTCCATTCTACCGCCATATTAG
>CAYYGS010000122.1:0-7599 GCA_964471335.1 uncultured Jutongia sp. | reverse complement strand
GGCGTCCTTTCTGATGAATGGCTGCTTTTTGGTATATACTGTCTTTCTGATGAATGGCTGCTTTTTAGTAAATTGAGCCTTTTTGATAATACAGCAGCTTTCTGGTAAATACTACCTTTTTGGTAAATAATTCCTTTCTGATAAATATTGTCTTTTTGGCAAATAGTACAATAAAAGGAAAAAAATCAAAATAATACTTGTATAATTTGCTATTTTGTGATATGATAGTCACACGATAACGGTTTGGGACGTTGCTGTGATTTTACGTAATCGTTTACGTAAAGGATTATGACGCCAAAAGGGTGCTTTGTACTGATCAGACACAATATATAATATTGTAAGTCTTGACGGTTTTTGGCAATTTAATCCATAAAGGAAATGATTACCGTTTCCTGACAAAAATGATGCAAGATCCAGCAGCAAAAAACCGTGACAAGCTTGTCGCAGGTGGTTTCACAAGATATTTATACCGGAGGTGCAGTGAAGTTGTCGAGGCATTTTTATTGCAAATGCGGTAAAAATATAATTAGCAACAATTTAATCAATTTAGAGGAGGCTTTTTATGAGAAAGAAAGTGTTAAGTGTACTGTTATGTACAACTATGGCTGCAACGCTGTTGACAGGTTGCGGTGGTGATTCAGCTGGTGATTCAAATACTTCAAGCAATAATAACTCATCATCAAGCAGTGAGGCAGGAAGTTCAAGCAGCGAAGGCACATCAGCTTCTAACGCAACTGTATCTAACGATGGTAAGGTTTTGAACATCCGTTGCTGGAATGATGAGTTCCAGAGACGTATTCAGGATCACTATCCGGGATACAAGAAGATTGACAAGGAGACTGGTAAGATCGGTGATGTCAAAGTAAAATGGAGCATCATTGCAAGCAAAGACAACGCATATCAGAATGCGCTGGATGAGGCTCTCCTTGCTCAGGCTGATGCAAAGGCAGATGACAAGATCGATATGTTCCTGATCGAGGCTGACTATGCACTGAAGTATGTAGACAGCGAGTACGCAGTTGACATTGTGAATGATCTTGGTGTTACCGAGGATCAGCTGTCACAGCAGTACAAGTACACAAAAGACATTGTAACAGATTCAAACGGAGCGCTTAAGGGTGCTTCATGGCAGGGCTGCCCGGCTGGTATGATTTACCGTCGTGACATTGCTAAGAAGGTATTCAAGACAGATGATCCGGAAGAGATTCAGGCAAAGTTCGCTGACTGGGATGCATTCAAGGCAGCAGCTAAGGAGCTGAAGGATGCAGGCTATAAGGCAACAGCATCTGTAAACGATACGTATCGTGTATACTCCAACAATGTATCTTCCAAGTGGATTGAGAATGGCCAGATTAACCTGGATGACAATATCAAGAAATGGGTAGACGATTCCAAGGAAATGGTTGATGCAGGCTATACAGGCACATATGATCTCTGGAGTTCTGACTGGAGTAAGGGATTCATGGAGAACGGTGATGTATTCTGCTACTTTGGACCGGCATGGTTCATCGACTTCTCTATGCAGTCAAAGGATGACGATGGAAACTGGGTTAAGGGTTCTGTTGGAGCAGCTCATAACTGGGCACTCTGCAAGGGACCACAGAGCTTCTTCTGGGGCGGCACATGGATCTGCGGCGCAAATGGCACAGACAATGCTGATCTTGTAAGAGACATTATCGTTAACATGACAACAGACAAGAAGATCCTGACAAACATCGCTAAGAAGGACAGTGACTTCCCGAACTCTGAGGAAGTTGTAGAGTCTCTTGCAAGCGACAAGAAGTTTAAGAATGAGATTCTTGGAAACCAGAATCCGATTCCGATCTTCAAGGATGGTATTGGAAGCATTGATATGAGCAATCAGTCTGCTTATGATCAGACATGTGCAGAGGAATTCCAGTCTGCAATGAAGGATTACTTCGAAGGCAACAGCTCATATGATGAAGCATATGATAAGTTCTGCCAGAACGTTAAGACAAAGCATCCGGATATCAAATAGTTTTTGATGCGCCGGATAGGCGAATGTATCTAGATAATTTATGATTTATTAGGATATGCCTGCTTACGTATTTATGTAGGCAGGCATATTTTACACCTTAAAGGAGGAGAAGAAATGAGTGCATCTTCCAAAAAAAGTGGAAAAGTGGAAAAGCACAATATATGGGGTTACATATTTTTAATTCCATTTGTTGTTGTATATGCTATCTTTCAGTTGGTTCCTTTAGTGAGCACAGTATACAACAGCTTTTTTGAGAATTATCGTGCTGGTTTAACACAGATTGGCCCCAATTTTATTGGAATGGAGAATTACAAGGAGCTTTTCTCCCAGGGGTTATTCCTGAAGTATTTCAAAAATACAATGATCATGTGGGCAATGGGGTTTGTTCCACAGATTATTGTCTCTTTGGTTTTAGGAGCATGGTTCTCTGATAACAGATTGAAATTAAAGGCATCCGGGTTCTTTAAGACAGTGATTTATCTGCCGAACCTGATCATGGCATCTGCATTTTCTATGTTGTTTTTCGCATTATTTGCAGAGAGTGGTCCTGTGAATTCTTTGTTGCTGGATTGGCATATTATCAGCGAGCCATATAAGTTTTTCACTCATGTCTGGAGTGCAAGAGGGTTGGTTGCCTTCCTGAATTTCCTGATGTGGTTTGGTAATACGACCATCCTTTTGATGGCGGGTATGATGGGTATTGATCCGGCGCTTTTCGAGGCGGCGGAGGTGGATGGTGCGACGTCAACGCAGGTGTTCTTCAAAATTACACTGCCGCTGCTTCGCCCAATCCTTGTATATGTTATGATTACCTCTTTAATTGGTGGTTTGCAGATGTTCGATGTTCCGCAGATCTTAACAGGCGGTACAGGAGAACCGGTAGAATCTACCATGACACTGATTATGTACCTGAATAAGCATTTGTTCAGTAAGAACTATGGTATGGGCGGTGCCTTGTCTGTGATCTTGTTCATTATCACGGGTATTTTGAGTTTGATCGTGTATAAGACATTTGCTGTTAGGAAGGAGGATTAGTCATGGCAAGATATGATGCTGATGCAAAAGCTGGAATCGGCCTTCATGCAAGAAGGGTGATTGCTTATGTCGTTTTAGTAATAGTTTCTATAATGTGTTTGTTCTGGTTTTATGTACTCTTTGTAAATGCGACGAGTACACATGCGCAGATCAATCTTGGTTTCCATGCATTGCCGGGTACCAATTTTGTGAAGAACTGGAATAATACAATCGTACATGGTTCCCAGCCGATTGCGCAGGGCTTGTTTAACAGCTTTTTTATAGCTGCCTGGTCAGCGCTTTTGACAACGTATTTTTCAACGATGACGGCTTATGCGATTCATGTTTATGATTTCAAGCTGAAGAAATTTATGTTTACCTTTATCCTCATGGTCATGATGATTCCGACGCAGATTACAGCGCTTGGTTTCCTGCAGTTGATCATGAAGTGGAATTTGATGAATTCCTTCATTCCGTTGATCGTACCGAGTGTTGCTGCACCTGCTACTTTCTTCTATATGAAGCAGTATATGGAAGCATCACTTCCGTTGGAGATTATCGAGGCATCTCGTATTGACGGCGCAGGAGAATTCAGAACATTTAATAAGATGATTATTCCGATTATGAAGCCGGCAATTGCGGTTCAGGCAATTTTCGCTTTCGTAACAAGCTGGAATAACTACTTCGTTCCGGGACTGATCCTGACACAGGACAGAAAGAAGACACTCCCGGTATTGATTGCAAATCTGAGAAGTGCAGATTGGTTGAAGTTTGACTTAGGTCAGGTATATATGGCGATTGCTTTTTCGATTTTCCCGGTAGTAATCATTTACCTGATATTATCTAAGCATATTGTACAGGGTGTGGCATTGGGCAGTGTCAAGGGTTGATCCCTTTGCTCAGGCTGTACCTTGATAGTACAATAAATCCTCTCTTTCTCATTGTATATGGGCTGCCAAAAGGTATCTTTTGGCAGCTCGTTTAAATTTTCTTGAAATTTTCCTGTATTGTGTTATTCTTATTAAAAGGCAAGGGCACTGTTTTGCCGTTATGTTGAGAGTACTTTCCTATAAATAAAAGAGGAGGTTGTGGGTTATGAGGGGGTTGCGTAAGGGGGCAGTTACAGCTTTTTTATTGGTATCTCTTCTATGTACTTTGACGGGCTGCTTTGGAAAAAAGAAGGAGAAACCTGCTGCAACGGCGACCTCGGCCGCATCGCAGGAACCATCTTCAGAGGAGGCTGATGGAAAAAAGGCGGTAAAGGCACGTGGAGATGGAAATAAAAAGTCAGACATTCCTTTTGTAATCGGCTGTGAACCGATGGAGAAGGATTTTAATCCTTTTTCGTATCAGACGGAGCAGGATCAGCAGGCTGTGGATCTGACACAGCTGCGTCTGCTGACGTTTGACCGGGAGGGAACAGTGGTGCAGCATGCCATTGAAGGGGAAGACAGGCAGTATAATGGGGAGACATATCATTATCGGGGCCCGGCAAATGTACGTGTAAAGTATCGAAGGAAGAAAGATATTACGGAATATACGATCCGTCTGCAGGAGGGGATTGTTTTTAGCGATGGTGAGAGCCTTAATATTGATGATGTCATATTTTCGCTTTATGCATTTGCAGATCAAAGTTATAAGGGACGGGAGCGCGTGAAGGAGCTGCAGCTTGTTCAAGTAAAGAGAATAGATGATTACAAGTGTAAAATATCCGTCAGAGGTTTTGACAGAGATGATCTGCGCGTTCTTAATATTCCGATCTGCGCGCTTCATTTTTATGGGGATGAGAATGCATATCAGTACGAAGAGGATCAATTTGGTTTCCCGAAGGGAGATATTTCATCTCTGATCAAAAAGAAAAATACACCGATGGGGGCAGGATCCTATAAGTTTATAAAGTATGAGAGTGGTATTGTGTATTATGAGGCCAATGAAAAGTATTATCTGGAATGTCCGTTGACGGCATTTGTTCAGCTCAAGGAAGTGGATACAAAGGATATACCGAAGCGCGTGGAGATGCTGGCCAAGGCAGAGGTAGACGTGATTTCACTGCCAGGGGAGAATGATTCCATTTCGGAGATCACGACTGTAAATTCCAGTGGAAAACTCAACGGGGGAACAATCTCTACCCGTCTGTATGACGGTGCGCATTTTTCCTATATTGGAATGAATGCGGAGACGGTCTGTGTCGATGGCAAGCCGGACAGCACACGTTCCAAAAATTTTCGCAGGGCGCTTGGCATTCTGTTGGGCTGTAACCGGGAGAGCGCCGTGGAGATCGGACAGCAGTCGGCCAAGGTGATTCAATATCCGGCATCGGATACTTCATGGTCTGTGCCGCAGTCTGCAAATGAGGAATACACGGGTGCATATGTCTCTGATCGGGATGGTCATGCGATTTATAATAGTCATATGAGTATAGAGGAACGGTCTGATGCCGCATGTAAAGCAGCTTTGGGATACTTAAAGCTGGCGGGATTTAAGGTGCGGAAGGGTAAGATCGTATCGGCGCCGGAAGGCACGGAAATGAAATTTCATTTGTTACTGCCCAAGAGTGCGGCGGGGGACGAGGGGATCGAGTGTCTTCTGGCCAATGCAAAGCCAATGTTTGATAAGGTCGGTCTGCATCTGAGACTAATTGAAAATGTTTCAGAGAAAAGCATGGATCGAGCTCTTAAAAAGGGAACGGTATCGATGTGGTATGGGTATTCCAATACAGAAGTAAATGGTGAACTTTTTGAGATGTTCCACAGTCCCGACAACCGAATGAAATCGGCGGGGGAGAAAAATTATTTCAGGATATCAGACAGTGATCTGGATGAATATATTGAAGAGACTCAGAATGTCACAGGGCTGAAAAAAAGCATAGACCTTTATGGTTTATGCTATGAGAAGGTGATGGACTGGTCGGTTATGGTACCCTTTTATCAGGAGCGTGACATCTCCATCTTTAGCTCGTCAAGAATCAATATGGAGACAATCACGCCGGATATTACTTCGTATTATGGATGGTTTAATGAGATTCATCTCGTGGAGATGAAATGATTCCAGTATATAGAACAGGACAGGCAAAACTGCCGATTCATTCCTTTTTGTATTGGAATCAACACAGGTAAGCGTATACCATGATGAAGTGGCACAGGCTTCCTCCCATTACAAAGAGATGGAAGATTTCATGCAGCCCAAAGCCCGGGTGCAGCGAATCAAAAAGTGGAAGTTTGAGAGCATAGATGATACCGCCAATCGTATATATTATACCACCGGCAAAGAGCCATACAAAGCATTCCAGTTGCATGTGAAGGTAGATACTGTGGATTGCGAATATACAAATCCATCCCATTGCAATGTAGATGGAGGAATTTAGCCATTTTGGAGAAGTTACCCATACACAGGTCAGGATAAATCCGGCGAATGCCAGTCCCCAGACTGTGTAAAACATGGGGAGTCCCTGCGCGGCGGGGAGCACGAGCAGGCATACCGGGGAGTAGCTTCCGGCAATCAGAAAATATATCATGATGTGGTCGATTTTTTTTAACAAAAGTGTCGTACGTTCGTCCGTGCGGATGGCGTGATAGGCAGTGCTGGCTCCATATAGCAGGATCATGCTGGTAATAAAGAACAGGCAGGATAACAGGCTGAGGCGGTTTCCATGGGAGGCCGCCCGGCCCAGCAGAAAGGGAGCAGAAGAGATTGCTGCAATCATTCCGATAAAATGCGTGATGGCACTGGCCGGTTCTTTTAATTGAGTTTGTGAGCTGGAAACAGCTGGTTGAGGGATAGTTGTAGAGTTTGATGTAATGGTAGCCATAGGAAACCTCCGTTCTGTTAATAATGTATAACAGCGTGAAACAATATCAAAAACAACATACCGCGATGAGAAAAAATATTTCATGTAGTATTAAAAACTATGTTATATATTAATATACATCCTTTTCATGAAATATGCAAGCACTAATTTGGAAAATAGTGGATCAAAAAAGAAAAGTGGGATTACAGCGAACAAAGTTCGTATTGCGAATATTGCGCTTATGACATAGCAGACAAGGTTTGCATTTAAGTTTGCGGAGCCATGGCAGAAATGGAGGTATTGAATGGATTTAAAGACAGGGGATGTAATTAAAATGAAAAAGCCGCATCCTTGCGGAGCGAACAGCTGGCGTTTAAAGCGTGTGGGAATGGATATTCGCATGGAATGTGTTGGATGCGGACATCAGGTGATGCTTCCGAGAAAGCAGGTAGAGAAGGGATTTCGCGGCTATTTGGAGCGGCCGGCTGCGGCGCAGGTTCAGGAATAGCCGGATATGTAAAACTGCATCGTGAAAACTGCATTTTTATGGGTGAATCAAAAATATGAATCAAAAAAAGTGTCAAAAAGAGTGTAAATTACAAAAAAAGTGTTGACATTTTCTTCCGATTATCATATAATCGTACTTGCGTCACAGGCAAATCGCATGTAGGTGCGTACGCATATCAATGCGTGAAAAGATAATATGATGTCTATTTTGAAAGAAAGTGGACGGGAAACAGACAATGATTCGGGGTGTGGCACAGTTTGGCTAGTGTACCTGATTTGGGATCAGGGGGTC
>CAYYGS010000121.1:0-7718 GCA_964471335.1 uncultured Jutongia sp. | reverse complement strand
CTTTTATAAGCCGCAGGGGATCATCTGCACGACAGCTGAATACGAGGGTGGAGAACGGATTGTTAATGTGGTGGATTATATTAATTATCCAAAGCGGATTTATCCGGTGGGACGGCTGGATCAGAATTCAGAGGGACTGCTCCTTCTGACAAATCAGGGGCAGATCATGGAACAAATCTTAAGAAGCCGCTATGGTCATGAGAAAGAGTATTTTGTCCGGGTAAACCGCAGGGTGACGGACGACTTTCTACAGCATATGTCTTCCGGTGTTGCAATTTTGGATACGGTCACAAAGCCGTGTAAGGTATGGCGGGAGGATGCGTATTCCTTTCATATTATTTTGACACAGGGACTGAACCGTCAGATCCGGCGTATGTGCGAGGCGCTTGATTACCGGGTGGAATATCTTCGGCGAGACCGTGTTATGAATATCACATTGGAAGGTTTGGTCAAGGGAAGATACCGCAGCCTGACCGAGAAGGAAATCAGGGAAATGAAGCATCAGCTACAGGGATAACCTGATGCCGGAAAGGATAAATGGGAATGGATAAATTAAACCATATGAAAAGTTTGATTCAGCGGCTAAATGAGGCGGCAGCTGTCTATTATCAGGGACAGGATGAGATCATGAGTAATTACGAATACGATGCGCTCTATGATGAACTGGCCGCACTGGAAGAGGAGACAGGTACGATCCTGTCCGGCAGTCCGACACAGCGTGTCGGCTATGAAGTGCTCAGCGAGCTGCCAAAACAGACGCATGCGTCTCCCATGCTTTCGCTTGATAAGACAAAAAATGTCGAGGAGCTGGCAGACTGGCTTGAAGGACAAACCGGACTTTTGTCCTGGAAAATGGACGGCCTGACAATTGTACTGACATACGAGGGTGGAAAGCTCATACAGGCTGTGACCCGCGGAAACGGACAGGTGGGAGAGGTAATTACAAATAATGCGAAAGCCTTTCAGAATGTTCCTCTGTCTGTGCCGTTTTTGGGACAGATGGTGTTACGTGGAGAAGCTGTGATATCTTACTCAGATTTTGAGAAAATTAATCAGGCGCTTCCGGAGGAGGAGCAGTACAAAAACCCACGTAATCTCTGCAGTGGTTCGGTGCGACAGCTCAATAATGAGATTACAGCGCAGAGAAATGTATCTTTTTTTGCCTTCACTCTCGTACAGGCAGATGGTGTGGATTTCAAAAATTCTCAGGAAAATAAGATGGTTTTTTTGCAGGAACAGGGTTTTGACATTGTGGAATATAAACGAGTGACAGCTGATACGGTTTCAGATGCAGTGAAAGAATTTGCAGACCGCATCACTGCGAACGACTTCCCTTCGGACGGGCTGGTGCTCTTGATGGATGATATCGCTTATGGGGAGTCGCTTGGACAGACAGCCAAATTTCCACGAAATGCGATCGCCTTTAAGTGGGCTGATGAGACGGCACAAACACATTTAAGGGAGGTAGAGTGGAGTGCATCACGCACCGGCTTGATTAATCCCGTTGCCGTGTTTGATCCGGTATGGCTGGAGGGAACAACCGTCAGCCGAGCCAGCGTCCATAATATCAGTATCGTAAAGGAACTGGAATTGGGAATCGGTGACGAGATTGAGGTATATAAGGCCAATATGATCATTCCGCAGATCGCTGACAATCTGACAAGGAGCGGCAGTCTGGTAATCCCTTCGGTTTGCCCGGTTTGTGGTGGTTCTACAGAGGTAGTACAGGAAAGGGATGCCGAAGTGCTTGTCTGCCGCAATGCAGAATGTATGGCGAAAAAAATAAAATCGCTGACACTTTTTGTCAGCCGTGATGCCATGAATATAGACGGGCTGTCGGAAGCGACGATCGAGAAGCTGATTGGAAGGGGAATGATTCATAGTTTGGCCGATCTGTTTCATCTGGAAAGATATCAGGACGAAATCATTGAGATGGAGGGATTTGGAGAGCGTTCTTATGAGAAGCTGGCAGCCGCCATCGAACAGGCAAGGACGACGACTCTTCCTAAATTTCTCTACAGTCTGGGTATTCCCAATATCGGTTTGTCCAATGCGAAGATGATTTGTGGCGGGATTGGATACCATCTGGAGGAACTGCGTCACGCGACGGTTGAACAGTTGATCCAGATTGATGGTGTGGGAGAGACAATTGCCCGCTCCTTTGTAGAATTTTTTCAATCAGATCAGAATAATGATATCATCGATGATCTGCTACAGGAGATCCACATAGAAGAACCGGCGCAGGAAACTGATCGTAAGGATGCGCAGACGCTGGCAGGACAAAATATCGTGATCACCGGTTCCCTGCATCACTTTGAGAATCGGAGCGCACTGAAAGAACGTATTGAAGCGGCTGGCGGGAAGGTGACGGGAAGCGTTACGTCAAAGACAAATTACCTGATCAACAACGACATCAACAGTAATTCCTCCAAGAATAAAAAAGCGAGGGAATTGAATATACCTGTTCTGACAGAGGAGGAAGCGATGGAGCGCTTCAACCTGAATGCATGATGGATGACACAGGAACGACAGAAGGGGCTTCTGCCTGACGGAAAGGAAGGATTCATATGCCGATTAAGGTACAAAATAATCTTCCGGCAAAGAAGATTATGGAGAACGAAAATATTTTTATCATGGATGAGACACGGGCGGTGACACAGGACATACGTCCTTTGCAGATCGCTATTTTAAATCTAATGCCCCTGAAGGAGGATACGGAGATCCAGCTGATGCGAAGCCTGTCGAATACGCCGTTGCAGCTGGAAGTGACATTTCTGACGACGGCAAGCTATCTTGGTAAAAATACACCGGCGAGCCACTTAAATCAATTTTATAAGACGTTTGATGATGTAAAGGAATCCCGGTTTGATGGCCTGATTATCACGGGAGCGCCAGTGGAGCAGATGGAATATGAGGAGGTGCAGTATTGGCCGGAGCTGACCAGAATCATGGATTGGTCGGTGACAAATGTCACCTCTACCCTTCATATTTGCTGGGGAGCGCAGGCGGGACTTTATTATCATTATGACATACACAAATATTTGCTACCGGAAAAGCTGGCAGGGATTTATGAGCATCGTGTGCATCATCGGAGGATTCCACTGGTCCGCGGATTTGATGATGTATTCCTGGCCCCCCATTCCCGCTATACCGGAGTGTGCCATGAGGAGATTGAAGCGTGTGAGGAGCTTACAGTACTGGCGGATTCTGAGATTGCCGGAGAACTTCTTTTGCTCGCAAAGAACGGAAAGCAGATTTTTGTATTGGGACACCTGGAATATGACCGTCTGACGCTCGATTTTGAATATAAGAGGGACAGTGGGAAAAACCTGCCGGTCAAGCTGCCATATCAATATTATCCGATGGATGACGAGACGAAAAAGCCGCTGCTTCGCTGGCGTGGGACTTCGAATGCCCTGTACAGTAATTGGATTAATTATTACGTTTATCAGGAGACTCCTTATGAGTATATAGATACGGCTCGGATACTTGAAAAATAAGGTTTGAAGTTCCACTAACGCATGAATAAATCATGCTAAGTGGAACTAAATCAAACCTATAATATCAGATGGAATATTCATTCTGGATCTTTCTGGCATAGTAGTGTAAAAATTCCATGGCAGTGGGTTCTCCCCTGTCAGGGCGAATGGTTGCCGTATAATATTGTGACAGAACATGTATGTCTGTCGTGCGCCACGCACGCTTGATCGCATTCTGCATGGCTCTTTCAACGCTTGTATTTGTCTTTGCGCAGTTGATTCCAATCTGTGCAAAAATATTTTTTGTCTGTCCCTGCATGATGAGCAGAATGCCGTCTGCCAGGTAATCATAACCCATTGTCTTGGGATTGATTCCAATCTTATTTAACTCAGACAGAATATGTCTGCGCAGCTGATTTGTTGTTGGTTTTATACTTTTCTGGGAGATATCTGTAGAAGAGCCGGCATGTATCGTTAGAAGTATGGGGTACAGCATTTCCAGAAAATCCATGACCTTTTTTCCGGAATAGTCCTCCTGATGCTTTGGGAAAATAAAATCTGCACCTAATTGTCTGGCAATTTCGTAGGTACAGGTACTTCGATTTCTTGTATTAACCAGAATATAGGGTGTCCTTATCAACGAAAGTTCCCGGATTCTTTTTAGAATTTCTAATCCATTTCCATTTCCATGATTTAACTCAATTTCTAAAATAATAATCTCAGGATGTTCATTTTTTACTGATTCAAGTGCCTTGTCGGTATTCTGTGTGATCCCCAATAGATGAAAATGGGGAGAAACGGCAATCTGATGGGAGATTTCCTGATACAATTCGGGGTCATCTTCGATAACCAATATATTTAAAATAGTAGACATCAGCAGTACCTTTATTTCCTTTTATCAATAGTGTCTTGTTATTAGTATAGCATAGAAAATTAATAACGAAAAGTAGCTTTTTAAATAATAAAAAATAGAGGACAATTTGTCCTGACAGTATTTCCCGACAAGACAAAAAGAAACATATCAGAACGAAAAGGAACGAAGCAGACAAATCCTCCAGGAGAGAAAAAGATGCTACAATACCTAGTATAGATACAATTTCAATGTTGGGAGATGGATACAAATGAGGGAGCGTCCCGGTTCTGACAGGGTGGGACTTCACTTTCCTGTTGAAGTCAATCCTGTGACAGGGAGGATGGAAGAGAGCAGTTATGAGGAAAGTATCCGCGAGAGCATTTACCTGATTATTATGACGAGAAAGGGAGAGCGCGTGATGCGGCCTGATTTTGGCTGCGATATTCATCAGTATATGTTTGAAAATATCAATTATACATTACTTTGTGTGATGCAGCGCGCGGTAGAGGAAGCGCTCATTCAGTGGGAACCACGGATATCAGAAGTTGCGGTGGAAGCCGCAGCATCAGAGGAAGAAAATACGATACAATTAACGGTACGTTACCGTATTCGAGCGTCGAGTGTCTACTCGCAGATGAAGCTTTTTTTTGATCTATTGGGAGCATGACAAGGGATCAGGGAGAATACATATGGAGAAATATATAGAGTATATAAGACAAAAGCATGGCAGACGTATTTTCCAGCTTCTACAGATGCTGGAACAGAAGTTGATTCTTTCTCCGGAGGAGGCTTCTCCCTTCTCAGATTCCTTATTAAGTCTGGAAATCAAGAGCTATTTTAGCCGAATATCAGAACAACCTCCGGATGTCGGTGATATGGAAAACATGATGCCGGTACAGTTATATCAAAAATTTTCTCTGGATCCCTTTGAGGTCATGTGTATCGAACTGGCGTTGTTAGGAGATGTCAATTCCTATGTAGAGAAATTTTTCGTCTATATGAATAATGACTGGAATTGCCGTAATCTGACAATGGATACGGCGATCTGCCTCTTTACGATGAATACAGAGGCAGAGACTGTTTATTATCAATATTTCCATGAGGATAGCCTTCTTTTCAGATTCTTCCTGAAAATTCATCCGATCGAGGGAAAGGGGAGAGGGAGGTGGGGAATTTCCTGCCGAAGCGTTCTTTTCTCTTTCCTCTTTGCCGGAGAACCTTATGTGCTGTGGGATGCCTTTACATGGGAGAAGCAGGGGCGAAATCCTTGCATTTCATACTTTCCAGAAAAAACTCTTCCGGGAAACAGACCAGGAATTTATTATCTGTATGGTATTGGCAGGGAAGACCAGTTGGAGATGGTGGCACGTCATTGCAGGCAGTGGCATCATGATCTGATTCGATGTGATATGAGAAAGCTAATGCGGCAGGAGGATGCTGTAAAGCAAAGGGAACTTTGGAATGATGCACTTTTGCAAATTGTTTACCGGGATGCATGGCTCTGTATAACGTATCTGGACGGGAAATTCTGGGAGGAGGAGTCAGGCCCGGAGTTTCTTGCAGGAATGCTTCGGGAGCCCCTCCTGTCGGAGTCATGTGTGTTCCTCCTGGGAGAGAAGGCACAGAGATGGGTACAGGAGATTGATGGGATATGGGAACTTTCGCTGGAAAGGGAGCAGCTTTGTGCAAGAGCGGAGGATTGGCGCCGTCTGGCAGAGCCGTATGTATGTGAATCTTTTGTTGATTTTGAGATGCTGGCCGGTACATACCGCTTTACGGAAAGGCAGATAGCACATCTTATTCAAAATGCGGATAGAAGGAGACAATGGGATGGGAGAGATATGATCTTGGCGGAGGATATAACCGAAAGTTGTATTGCAGAGACAGGAAGCGACAGCAGCGGACTTTTATCGGTGAGAAATCCGAGGATCTACTGGGAGGATCTGGTTCTGCCGGAACATCAGATGACACAGCTTCAGGCAGCGTGCAACCGTATTCGCTATAAGCGAAAGGTATACAGTGATTGGGGATTTGATACGAAGTTGCCCTACGGAAGAGGAGTATCTATGGTGTTTTCAGGCCTGCCGGGTACAGGCAAAACGATGGCGGCAGGCGTTATGGCGAATATGCTGGTAACGTCGCTCTACCGAGTGGATCTGGCAGCTGTGGTAAGTAAATATATTGGCGAGACAGAGAAGAATTTGAATATGGTATTTGAAAGTGCCACGGCAGGACAGGGTGTTTTATTTTTTGATGAGGCAGATGTCCTGTTTGGGAGGAGGACAGAGGTAAAAGATTCCCATGATAAGCACAGCAATATGGAGGTGGCATATCTTCTGCAGAAAATGGAGGACTATGAGGGGATCGTGATTCTGGCCACGAATTATATGAAAAATATGGATGAGGCATTTCGCCGGCGGATCACATATGAGATTGATTTTCCCTTTCCGGATGAAGCGTGCAGGACACGACTTTGGCAGAAGGCATTTCCGGAAAAAATGGAATGGGAGGAGAAGCCGGATTATTCCTTTCTGGCAGGAAAATTTGAATTATCGGGCAGCCAGATTAAAAATATAGCACTGCAGACAGCATTTTATGCGGCTGAGGAAGGGAGAGGAGGAAGCATGGAATTGATTATACGGGCGGCATTGACAGAAATCAAAAAAACAGGGAGGAAATTCTCAGGCAGAGAACTGCAGGAGTATTCTTCTCAGCAGGATAACCCATAAAAAGATGAAAGAATGGAGATAAGCGCAAAAAATGTGCGCAGAAATGAGGAGTACTATGGCAGAATATTTATCACCAGGCGTATATGTGGAGGAATTTGATGCGGGAAGTAAACCGATGGAGGGTGTCGGAACAAGTACGGCAGGCTTTATCGGTCTGGCGCAGAGAGGCGTTACGGTGGGGGTGCCGCAGCTGGTGACCAGCTTTGCGGATTTTAAGAGGATTTATGGTGGATACTTGTCGGAAAATGAGTTTGGGAAATATCGTTTTCTCGCTTATGCAGTGGAGCACTTTTTTGTCAATGGAGGGTCCAGGTGTTATGTCATGCGCGTAGCGCCGCAGGATGCAGCATCTGCGGAAGGAGCCCTGCCTGTACAGGATCCAGTGCTGAAGATTTCGGCGAAAAATCCGGGGGCATGGGGCAATCAGATGCAGGTAGTGATCACACCGGCGAGCAAGGCAAAAACACAGATTTTGGAGATCGTAACGGAACAGGAGCAGAAGCGGTACCGCGTCAAGAAAGCGGCAGGGTTTCAGGTGGGCGATATCGTTGTGTTTCGGGACAGTCAGTCTGGTACGGAGGTGTATAACCGGGTCGTAAAATGTCAGGATGATTTTCTGGAATTTGATGTAGAGTTTGATGATAGTGTAGCCGACAC
>CAYYGS010000120.1:0-7736 GCA_964471335.1 uncultured Jutongia sp. | reverse complement strand
AATCTGATGGGAGGATTCATCTGGGATTGGGTAGATCAGTCGAGAAAGATCCCCGTCGGTGAGGACGGCTGGAATTATTATGGCACATCGTATGCCAAGACAAGCGGATTATACGATATGGATGGGTATTATCTGGGATATGGCGGCGATTGGGGAGACACAAATAACGATGGTAATTTCTGTATGAACGGACTTCTCTCTGCCGACCGTGATCCACAGCCGGAGCTTAAGGAGGTAAAATACCAGTATCAGAATTTCTGGTTTACCAGTGAGGAAGAGAAACTGTCGGGGCAGGAAATCCAGGTTAAGAATGAGGCTCTTTCTGAGAAGCTGTCTGAATTTGATGTGATATGGGATCTGATGGAGGATGGAGAGAGCATTGACAGCGGCATATTGGAGGATGAGGTGCTTCCGGGAGAGGAGAAGGCAATTACAGTGCCATATTCTCTGCCGGCGTCCCTGAAGGATGGTGCAGAATACTATCTGAATATCAGTGTGAAGACGAAAGGGGCTTCTTTTGCAAGTGATGCCGGACATGAGGTTGCATATGCACAGTTTGTAGTGGATGCCAAGACGGCAGCAGTTCCGCGTACACTGGACGGCAGTAAGGTGGAGATCGTAAAGAACGGAGAGTATTATGATGTATCCGGCAGCGATTTTCATTTTCAGGTCAATCTGACAACCGGTCTGCTCGAATCATACTATTATAAGGATGCCCTTTTAGTGAAGCAGGGACCGACTCCGAATATCGGACGAGGAGCCTTAGATAATGACACGACAAAATACAGAGATATTATGCCGTTCCTGACGCTGGCCTGCCAGCCGGAGGTCAAGAGAAACAGCGATGGCTGCTATCTGATTACTTCTACCTGGGATTCCACATACAGCATAGATGCTAATACCAATATACCAGGTAAGGTGGTTATGAATTATCTGGTAGAGGATAACGGTGCGGTTACTGTAAATATGATCCTTGATTTTACCGAGACGAAAACGAAATCCTTTATCAAGGTGGGTACGGTACTTTCTCTGGAGAAGGGACAGGAGAAGGTTAAATGGTACGGCAATGGAGACAGCGAGAGTTACAGTGACCGTCAGAGCTATACCCGGGTAGGGGTGTATGATTCTACGGTAAATGATATGTACTACCCATTTGCTATGCCGCAGGATTGCGGAAATCTTACAGGTGTAAGATGGATTGGAATTACGAATGAGAAAGGAAATCAGGGTGTGTTGATTTGCGGAAATGAAGAGGTTAATGCTTCAACCCTTCATTTTACGGCAGATCAGCTGTCTCGTATCAATCATGTCAAGGCACTGACGCCGTATGAGGAGACATTTGTCACGATAGATGCGGCTGTGAGGGGTACAGGAAACGCTTCCTGTGGTTTTGAGCCGCTGGAGCCCTATCGTCTGGGTAACAAGGTATATGATTATAGCTTTACAATCCTGCCGGTTTCTTCAGATGCGGACTGGATGACGCTTTCGAAAAAGTATAGAGGGCAGAAATATGATTTTTCAGACACTGCCTTCCAGGCTGCAGAGATTGCAGATATTACACCTGTATCTACGCCGGAACCGGTTCCGACGGCTCCGACTGTCGCTGATCCGTCACCCGCAGTGCCTGCGCCTGTCGTAACACAGCCGGCTACAGGATCCGGTGAGGTAGGGCCGCAGGTAGAAACGACTGCCGTGAAGAAAGTTACAGGGATTAAGGTTAAGGCGCAGAAAAAGGGATTGAAGGTTAGCTGGAAATCACAGAAAAATGTCAGCTACAGGATTGCGTATGGTACAAATCGGAACAAACTCGAGAAGCTGAAGAATGGTAAGCTGTCGGGAGTGTCCGGTGTGAAAGTGATTTCTTCAAAGAAATCAAATAAAACGATTAAGGGCTTGAAAAAGTCCAAGAAGTATTTCCTGAAGATATGTGCTGTAAGCAGTGACGGGAAGACGATTGGAAAGTGGTCAGGAATCGTGAGCAAGAAGACAAAGTAGCATCTCAAAAAAAGTGTTGACTTCTTGACAATTTATGGTATAATCTAATTTGTGCGCGGAGAGGCTGAGGGATGCCGAGCCGCAGAATTACCCATACAGTTGTGTATTGGATTGAGATTTTGGGCCGAAGGCACAACGGCCAAATAGAATTTACAACTGGAGGGAGGTTAGGTGAGAGGCTATGTCAAATGTAATTGTCAAAGAGAATGAGACATTGGATAGCGCTTTACGCCGTTTCAAAAGAAACTGCGCTAAAGCAGGTATTCAGCAGGAGATTCGTAAAAGAGAGCATTATGAGAAGCCAAGTGTTCGTCGTAAGAAGAAGTCTGAGGCAGCTCGTAAGCGCAAGTATTAATTAGTGTTTACGGATTATGAGAAATGAAATGTTATAATTGGTAACAATTTGAAGGACAAAGAGGTTCAGCAAGTTCTATTTGTTGAACCTCTTTTGCTTATCTAATTAAGATTAGAGTGTCAAAAGGGTGCTTTGCACCAACCGAACACAATATGTGGTTTTGCAAGCGTGCTTGCAAACACACATAGTTGTGTTGGTTTAGCCCTGAAGGGGCTTTTGACACTTTAATCCTAATTAGGGAATAAGGAAGGGATATTACAATGGTGAATCAAGAGGTGAGAGGAATGGCAAAGAAGCCGAGTGAGCAGTATATCGGGCGGCAGGCGAAGGGCTTATACGATCCCCGCTTTGAGCACGATAACTGCGGAATCGGTGCAATCGTCAATATCAAGGGAAATAAGACTCATGATACGGTATCCGGTGCACTGGGGATTGTCGAGAAGTTGGAGCACCGTGCCGGTAAGGATGCAGAAGGTAAGACGGGCGATGGTGTAGGGATTATGCTTCAGATCTCACACAAATTCTTTCAGAAGGCCTGCAAGCCTCTGGGGATCGGGCTTGGTGAGGAGAGGGATTATGGCGTCGGCATGTTCTTTTTCCCACAGGATGAATTGAAGCGGAATCAGGCAAAGCGGATGCTGGAGGTGATTGTCAAAAAGGAGGGAATGGACTTTCTGGGATGGCGTACAGTGCCCATTCAGCCGGATATTCTGGGACATAAGGCTCTGGAATGCATGCCATGCATTATGCAGGCTTTCGTGAAGCGCCCGGAGGATATAGAGAAGGGACTGGCATTTGACAGAAAGCTGTATGTGGCGCGCCGTGTTTTTGAACAGAGTAATGATGATACCTATGTGGTATCCTTTTCCAGCCGGACGATTGTCTATAAAGGAATGTTTCTGGTGGGAGAACTCCGTTCTTTCTTTTTAGATCTACAGGATGAGGATTATACGTCTGCAATCGCAATGGTGCATTCCCGTTTCAGCACGAATACAAATCCAAGCTGGATGCGGGCGCATCCGAACCGTTTCATTGTGCATAATGGAGAGATCAATACCATTGTCGGCAATGCGGACAAGATGCTGGCCAGAGAAGAGACGATGGAGACACCGCAGCTGTCCGGTGATTTTCACAAGATCCTTCCGGTGGTAAATCCCAACGGTTCCGATTCAGCCAGGCTTGATAATACGCTGGAATTCCTTGTAATGAGTGGGATGGAGCTGCCGCAGGCAGTCATGATCACGATACCGGAGCCATGGGAAAACGATATGAGTATCAGTCAGCAGAAACGCGATTTTTATCAGTATTATGCCACGATGATGGAGCCGTGGGACGGCCCGGCTTCGATCCTTTTCTCAGACGGTGACTATATGGGAGCAGTGCTTGACCGAAACGGCCTGCGCCCGTCACGTTATTATATCACGACGGATGACCAGCTGATTCTTTCCTCTGAAGTGGGTGTTTCCCCGCTGCCACCGGAGAAGATCGTGAAGAAGGCAAGGCTTCAGCCGGGGAGAATGCTCCTGGTAGATACGGTGAAGGGTGAGCTGATTGATGATAGCGTACTCAAGGAGAAATATGCTTCCCGTCAGCCATATGGAGAGTGGCTTAATAGTAATCTGGTGACATTAAAGGAGTTGCGTATCCCGAATCAAAAGGTGCCGGAGTATGACGAGGAAGAACGTGCAAGGATGCAGAAGGCATTTGGGTATACGTTTGAAGAATACAGAAACTCTATTCTGCCAATGGCGCAGAATGGAAGCGAGCCGATTGCTTCTATGGGGACGGATTCTCCGCTGCCGATGCTTTCACGTAAGACACAGCCGCTGTTTCATTATTTTAAGCAGATGTTTGCACAGGTGACAAATCCGCCGATTGATGCGATCCGTGAGGAGATTGTGACATCGACGAGCGTCTATATCGGTGAGGATGGCAATCTGCTGGAGGAGAAGGCGGAGAACTGCAGGGTACTTAAAATTACTAATCCGATTTTGACGGACACGGATTTATTAAAGATCAAGAGTATGAATAAGGAGGGCTTCCGATGTGAGGTGCTTCCGATTACATATTATAAGAATACATCGCTGCAAAAGGCTTTGAATCATTTGTGTCTGGAGGCAGACAGGGCGCATAAGGAGGGCTGCAATATTCTGATTCTGAGCGACCGGGATGTAGATGAATTCCACGTGCCGATTCCTTCGCTCCTGGCCGTATCTGCTTTGCAGCAGCATCTGGTGACGACGAAGCGCAGGACGAGCATGGCAGTCATTCTGGAAACGGCTGAGCCGCGCGAAGTACATCATTTTGCGACATTGCTTGGTTATGGCGCCAGTGCCGTGAATCCATATCTGGCACATGAGACGATCCGGGAACTGATTCAGAACGGTATGCTGGACAAAGATTATTATGCGGCTGTCAATGATTATGATAATGCCGTGCTTCATGGTATTGTGAAAATTGCTTCAAAAATGGGAATTTCCACGATTCAGTCATATCAGGGAGCAAAGATCTTCGAGGCAATTGGCATTTCGCAGGAGGTTATTGAGACATACTTCACTGATACGGTCAGCCGGGTTGGCGGAGTGACTTTGGAGGATATTGAGAGGCAGGTGGATGAGCAGCACAGCCGGGCCTTTGACCCGCTGGGACTGGCTGTTGACCTGAATCTGGAGAGCCGCGGCCAGCACAAGGAGCGCGGTGGTCAGGAGGAACACCTGTATAATCCGGAGACGATTCATCTGCTGCAGCAGGCAACATGGACGGGAAATTATGAGCTCTTTAAGAAATATTCGAAATGTATTGATGAGAAAGAAAAGCAGGTGACGCTGCGAAGCCTTTTGGATTTTAAATATCCGAAGAAGGGCATTGAGATTGATCAGGTGGAGAGTGTAGATGAGATCGTACAGCGTTTTAAAACGGGGGCGATGTCCTATGGTTCGATTTCGCAGGAGGCACATGAGACGCTTGCCATTGCTATGAACCGTCTGCATGGAAAATCGAATTCCGGTGAGGGCGGTGAGAGCTTAGAACGTCTTTTGAGTGCAGGACAGAGTGAGGATCGATGCTCTGCCATTAAGCAGGTAGCATCTGGGCGGTTTGGCGTGACATCACGTTATCTTGTCAGTGCCAAAGAGATCCAGATTAAGATGGCACAGGGGGCAAAGCCCGGTGAGGGCGGCCATCTGCCGGGAGGCAAGGTATATCCCTGGGTGGCAAAGACGAGGCATTCTACACCGGGTGTGAGTCTGATTTCGCCGCCGCCGCATCATGATATTTATTCGATTGAGGATCTGGCGCAGCTGATCTATGATTTGAAGAACAGCAACCGGGATGCCAGAATCTCTGTAAAGCTTGTATCGGAAGCCGGTGTAGGTACAGTTGCTGCCGGTGTGGCAAAGGCAGGGGCAGCCGTTATCCTGATCTCCGGCTATGACGGAGGAACCGGAGCGGCGCCGAGAAGTTCTATCTATAATGCAGGCCTGCCATGGGAACTTGGCCTGGCCGAGACACATCAGACGTTGATCATGAATGGATTGCGTTCCCATGTCCGTATCGAGACGGATGGTAAGCTGATGACGGGGCGTGACGTGGCGATTGCGGCAATGCTTGGCGCCGAGGAGTTTGGATTTGCCACGGCTCCTCTGATCACGATGGGTTGTGTTATGATGCGTGTCTGCAATCTGGATACTTGTCCGGTCGGTGTTGCCACACAGAATCCGGAGCTTCGGAAGCGTTTCCGTGGAAAGCCGGAATATGTGGAGAATTTCATGCGTTTTATTGCACAGGAGCTGCGGGAGTATATGGCGGCTCTGGGCGTGAAAAAAGTCGATGACCTGGTGGGCCGCGTTGATCTGCTCCAGCGGAAGGAATTTACCGGCGAGGCGGTACCGTATGCGGAGAGAGTAGATTTGTCGGCGATTTTGGATACTTCATTTGCCGGCATGCGAAAGGATAATAAATTTAATCCGAAGGATATCTATGATTTCAAGCTGCAGAACACGGTTGATGAGAAGACGCTGCTTCCTAAGCTGAAAAAGGCGTTGAAGGATGGAGAAAAGACAGCGATTGAAGTGAAGGTAGATAATATTGACCGCAGCACCGGAACGATTCTTGGATCTGAGATTACGAAACGGTTTGGCGACAAGCTGGAGGATGATACGATTACCGTAAAGTGTCATGGAAGCGGCGGCCAGAGTTTCGGAGCTTTTATCCCGAAGGGGCTGACAATGGAGATCGTAGGAGATTCCAATGATTATCTGGGGAAGGGCCTCTCCGGCGGTAAGATCGTGGTGTATCCGCCAGAAGGAACCAGATTTAAGGCAGAGGAAAATATTATTATCGGCAACGTGGCATTTTATGGAGCGACGAGCGGCAAGGCGTTTATTAACGGAATTGCCGGAGAACGCTTCTGTGTAAGGAATTCCGGCGCCTGTGCCGTGGTGGAAGGTGTTGGCGACCACGGCTGTGAATATATGACAGGAGGACGAGTGGTTGTACTTGGCCCGACCGGAAAGAACTTTGCAGCCGGTATGAGCGGAGGAATTGCTTATGTGCTCGATGAGGACAGTACGCTTTATCTGAAGTTAAATAAGGAACTTGTTTCCTCGACACCAGTAACAGATAAGTATGACGTGCTGGAACTGAAACAAATGATTGAAGAGCATGTAGAGGCAACCGGATCCGAAAAGGGAAGGATGATATTGGAGCAGTTCAGTGAATATCTTCCGCGGTTTAAGAAGATTATCTCTTATGATTATGCGCGTATGCTGCAATTGATTGCACAGATGGAGGAGCATGGGCTCAGCTATGAGCAGGCCCAGATCGAAGCATTTTATGCGCATATCTGATAGGGAATCATGTCATGATTTAAGCCGCAGGAAGCGGCAGGAATGGAGAGGAATATGGGTAAACCAACGGGTTTTATAGAATATGAGAGAAGAAACAATCTGGCGGTAGAGCCTTTGGAGAGAATCAAGAATTTTGAGGAATTCCATACGCCGATGCGCGAGAAGGACAGGAGGGAACAGGCGGCCCGCTGTATGAACTGCGGCGTGCCTTTCTGCCAGTCCGGAATGATGATTGGCGGGATGGCTTCCGGCTGTCCGCTGAATAATCTGGTGCCGGAATGGAATGATCTGCTGTATATGGGAAATTATAAAAAAGCGCTGCAGCTTCTCCGGCAGACAAATAATTTTCCGGAATTTACATCGCGTGTCTGTCCGGCTCTCTGTGAGGCAGCCTGTACGTGTGGCCTGCATGATACGCCTGTGACATGTAAGGCTAATGAGAATGCGATAATTGAATACGGCTACGCCAATGGGCTGATGGGGGAACAGCCGCCGAAGAAAAGAACGGGAAAGAAGGTGGCTGTGATTGGCTCCGGCCC
>CAYYGS010000119.1:0-7777 GCA_964471335.1 uncultured Jutongia sp. | reverse complement strand
TTCAGGCATCCGGCAAATTTGACAGAGTAGATACACAGATTCTGGGGCTTGGTTCGATTCGGGAGATTCAGAAGATATATGTCAGCCATACGGCTGAGGCGATAAAAAAATAAAAAGATTTTTGCCGCCAGAGTCAGTGGCAGAATGGAGGATTTTATGAAAATAAAAATGAGATTTGCTCTTGTGTGTTTTTCCGTGTTATTATTAGGAGGATGTGGGAATCAGAGCAGTGTACAGGAGATGGAAGGCAGCACAGATATTGCAGTTACCGCAGAGACGGAGGCAGAGCAGAGGGAAAATGCGCTGGAGGATGGAATTTATGAGGCTGATTTTACAACAGACAGCACCATGTTTCATGTGAATGAAGCCTGCGGCGGTAAAGGCACGCTGACGGTTAAGAATGGAGAAATGATAATACATGTTTCTCTTGTATCCAAGAAGATTTTAAATCTGTATCCGGGGCTGGCTGAGGATGCCCGGAAGGAGGGCGCAGAGCTTCTCCAGCCGACAGAGGACACGGTTACATATCAAGATGGCATGACAGAAGAGGTCAATGGTTTTGACGTGCCTGTTCCGGCGTTGGATACGGAATTTGACCTGGCACTGATTGGGGAAAAGGGAACATGGTACGATCATAAGGTGAAGGTCTCCAATCCGGTATTGCCGGAAAAAGATACAGAGGCAAAAGAAATCGGGGAACTAAAGGATGGTATATACCGCATGGAAACCACATTGGAAGGCGGAAGCGGGAGAGCAAAGATTATTTCTCCTGCAAAGGTGAAGGTAAAGGGTGGAAAAGCGACTGCGGTTGTGAAGTGGAGCAGCCCTAACTACGATTATATGATCGTAGATGGAAAAAAGTATCTTCCGGTGAATAAGAAAGGGAATTCGGTATTTGAAATTCCTGTCCTTTGGTTAGATGCTCCAATGGATGTGATTGGTGATACGGTAGCGATGAGCAAGCCGCATGAGGTAGAGTATCAGCTTACGTTTCATTTAAAATCAGAGTAATATTTCAAGCGAAATAATGCGCTTGTTTTGGAAGGATCAAGGGGATGCAGTAAGATGAGAGGAAATCAGAAGATAATTTTTTTGATTCTGTTGGTGGGGCTGTTGGGGCTGGCTGGCTGCAGCAGGCCCTCTTCTGCTCCGGGAGGAGGGCAGCCTTCCGGAATGAAGGAGGGATCAGATCAGGAAGCGTTGTCGAAACAGGGGATATCTCTGGTCCATAAAGGAAGCATGGAGCTGCAATATGCAGAGAATTTTGCAGTTGACTATTATGAAGGTGGTTACACCCTCCTGACGACGACCAGAAACGGCGCAAGGTTTTTGATTGTGCCGGAGGATCAACAGGTGCCGGGAGACGCAGAACTGGATCAGGATATTGTTGTGCTGCAGCGTCCGATGAAAGAAATATACCTGGTCGCATCATCGGTGATGGACACCTTCCGTGCGCTGAACGGGCTGGATACGATTGCTTTTTCGGGGCAGAGGGAAGAGGGATGGTATATTGAAGCCGCCAGGGAGGCGATGAAACGGGGCGATATCCTTTATGCAGGAAAGTATAACAGGCCGGATTATGAATTACTGCTTTCTCATCATTGTACGCTCGCGATTGAAAATATGATGGTATATCATTCTCCGGAGGTCGTGGAAAAGCTGGAAAAATTCGGGATTCCTGTTATGATGGACTATTCCAGTTACGAGTCCCATCCTCTGGCCAGGGTGGAGTGGATTAAATTTTATGGGGCATTGTTGGGGAAGGAGGAGGAGGCAGAAAAGATATTTGCAGAGCAGGTATCTATTCTGGAACGGATCAGTGACACAGAGAAGACAGGAAAGACGGTTGCCTTTTTCTTTGTCACATCGAATGGCCTGATTCAGGTGCGCCAATCCTCTGATTATGTTCCAAAAATGATTGAACTTGCTGGCGGGAAATATGTTTTTGAGAATCTGGGAGATCCGGAATCGAAGCGTTCTACGGTAAATATGTCGGTGGAGGAATTTTATAATGGTGCGAAGGATGCGGATTATTTGATTTATAATAGTTCCATTGATGGAGGTGTTTCCAGTTTGGAGGAGATTCTGGATAAATGCAGCATTCTGGCTGATTTTAAGGCGGTGAAAAAAGGGAATGTGTGGTGTACGACGAATGATATGTATCAGCAATCTCTGTCGATTGGTTATTTGATCGAAGATATTCACGGGATGCTTCAGGGGAAAAGGGAGAAAATGCACTATCTTTTTCGTATAAAATAAAAGAGTCATTTTACACTTCAATCTTTGAGTCGCTGAAGGGCGATATACTGATGAAACGGATGGAGGACAATGATGATGCAGGAAAGAAAACGACGCAGATACATAACGGCATGCGTGATACTTGGAATGGGGACGTTGCTTTTTTTTGTTTTGAATATTTGTATCGGAAGCGTCAGAATTGCTCTGCCGGATGTCGTGAGACTCCTGCTGGGACAGAACGGCGGCACAGAGGCAAGGATTTTATGGGATATCAGGCTTCCACGGGCGACCGCAGTTTTGATTTTGGGAGGAGCGCTTTCGCTGGCGGGTTATCTTTTGCAGACATTTTTTAATAATCCGATTGCCGGTCCGTTTGTTCTGGGAATCTCTTCCGGGGCGAAAATGGTAGTGGCTCTTATGATGGTCTTTTTGATGGGACAGTCGATCAGGGTGACCTCGGCGGCTCTGATCTTTGGAGCGTTTCTTGGCGCTGTGCTGTCGATGGGATTTGTCCTGATGATGTCGCGGCGTGTCAGCAATATGTCTATGCTTGTTGTCAGCGGTGTCATGATTGGTTATATCTGTTCTGCCATCACGGAATTGGTCGTAACATTTGCGGATGATGCAGATATCGTCAATCTTCACAATTGGTCGCGGGGAAGTTTTTCCGGGATGACATGGGAAAATGTACAGGTGATGGCGGTCGTCGTTTCTGTGACATTTGCGGTTGTCTTTTCCCTTTCCAAACAGCTCAGTGCGTATCAGCTGGGGGACGCTTATGCAGAGAATGCAGGGGTGAATCTTCGGAGGCTGCGGATCTGCATTGTCATACTCTCCAGTGTTCTTTCTGCGTGCATCGTGGCGTTTGCCGGGCCGATTTCCTTTGTGGGGATCGCTGCACCGCATTTAGTGAAGAGACTTTTAAATACGACAGAACCGCTGTGGATGATTCCCGCTTGTTTTCTGGGAGGGAGCGTCTTTTGTCTCTTCTGTGATCTTCTTGCCAGGACGATGCTGGCCCCGGCGGAATTGAGTATCAGTACAGTGACGGCGGTCTTCGGTGCGCCTGTGGTGCTATGGATTATCAGAAAATCGAAACGAAATGCATAAGACAAATGGCATGTATGAAGAAATGATAGGATGATGGAAATGGATAATTATTATTTTTGTACCCGGAAAATGAGTGACGGGTATGACAACCAGCCGCTGATTCAGGAGATGGAAATAGCGTTGCCAAAGGGCGGGATCTTAAGCATCATAGGGCCAAACGGAGCCGGGAAATCTACGGTGTTAAAAAGCATTGCGGGACAGTTGCAGCTTATCGGTGGAACGGTATACCTTGGAGAGGATGCCTTATCGGAGATGAGGGCAGAGGAACGGGCCCGGAAAATGTCTGTCGTATTTACGGAGAGACTGCGGGCAGAGTTGAAAAGCTGCAGGGATGTGGTTGCGACCGGGCGTTATCCCTATACCGGATGGTTCGGCGTACTGTCAAAGGAGGATGAGAGAGTTGTCGATGAGGTAATGGAGCTGACGCATATGACTGATTTTTGTGAGAAGGATTTTGATAAGATCAGTGATGGGCAAAGACAGCGTGTGATGCTGGCGAGAGCGATCTGCCAGGAGCCGGATCTCGTGATCCTGGATGAGCCGACATCCTATCTTGATATCCGGTATAAGCTTGAATTTTTATCTGTATTACAGGAACTGCGGGATAAGAGGGGATTGACGGTGATTATGTCTCTGCATGAACTGGAGCTTGCGAGAATCGTGTCTGACAGGATTCTTTGCCTGAAGGGAGAATATGTAGAGCGGTATGGTACACCGGATGAGGTTTTTGCGGAAGGCTTTCTGGAAGAACTCTTTGATATCCGGGAGAGTGATTTCATGGGAAACGAAAAATTCCTTTCCTATATTCGACGGCTGCGGTCATAGATTTTTATTCGTGCGAAAACAAGGTCGGGATAGTACAAATTGTACCATCCCGACCTTGTTTTCGCGAGGGGTATTGACTGTATATTAGTGTCCGGAGGGGACGCGGTCCAGCATGCCCTTCTCTTTTGTCATATCTGCATGAAACAGATCAATAAATACGATGAGCAGCAACAGGGAGGAGCCCCAAATGGCTTTTCCCTGGAAAAACCTGCACAGGATTGTTCCCAAAATGGCGCCGATCATGAACATCAGGAGCATTTCACCGTGACGCAGTGCTCTTTTTAAATAAGGGGAAGAGCCTTTTCGCATCCATTGCACAAGATGTGTGCCCAGCTGGCGTACGTGATTTGTGCAAAAGGTCGTTGCCATAGGAACGCCCTCTGCCTGCCGGAAAGTATTATATTGCATAGAGCATATGAAATTGATGGCTACTTGTGAAATCTGGTAGGGGGCATATTCCGGTACAAATCCAAGAAGCAGTGTGACAAGGATCTCGAAACCGATCAGGATCGTATCCCAGCGGAGCAGTTCTGCTTTTTTGACGGATACGGGAAGGAATTCTGATACCATTGCACCCACACCATACGCAGAGATAGGAATCAACAGATAGGCGGCCTGTTTCCAGTGTGCATTTCCCAGCGCCATTCCCAAAAGAACAATATTTCCCGTCTGTGCATTACAAAAAACATTTCCGCGGATCGAATAGGTAAAGGCCCCCAGCAGACCACTGCTCATCATCAACAGCCGAAATACCCTTCCCGTCTCACATTCCAGAAAATCTAACTCCTGATCCATTTAAAGCACCTCGTTTTCTTCTGTCTTTTGTATTTTAGTCGCATACTATTATAGCAGATCAGAGGAGAAATTTCATATGAAGATTGCAGGGTGGACACACTCTGAGTTGAGCAATATCCACAAATACTACGGATCGGAAAATTGTGAAAAATGCCCTTTGATTTTGATTGGGAGAAAACGTATAATTCTACCTGGAAATGAAATAAGGTAATGAACGACACATGTAGCGCACCGCGCGTAAATCTGATTACGGTACGGGACTGCAGGTGTCTTTTTTGTGCAAAAAGCGTCCTATAGAAATGGAGGATTATTATGGAAAACAATCAATATCTTGGAACAGAAAGGGTCAGTAAGCTGCTTGGGCGGTTTGCAATCCCATGTATTTTTTCACTTATTATTTCCTGTCTATATAACATTGTAGACCAGATTTTTGTCGGGAATGGTATCGGTTATCTGGGCAATGCTGCCACGGGCGTTATTTTCCCGATTACGGTAGTCGGCTGGGGTATGTCGCTCTTTTTTGGCGATGGTGCGGCGGCGCATTTAAGCGTCTCGCTGGGCCGGAATGAGACGGAGACGATCCACAGAGGAGTCGGGAATGCTGCGTTGTGCTCCTTTCTCTCCGGCGTGATTATTATTGTGGTCAGTTACTTGTGTGGCAACAGTCTTCTGCGGGTGATTGGCGCTACCGATGCAAATATTGCTATGGCACACGACTACGGGTTTATCATTTATGCTATGATGCCGCTGGCAATGGTACAGAATACGCTGGCATCTATTATCCGGGCAGATGGAAGTCCGCAATATGCAATGGGGGCAATGCTGGTGGGTGCAGTAATTAATATTATCGGTGATCCGGTAGCAATTTTTGTTCTGGATCTGGGAATCAGGGGAGCAGCATATGCAACGGTTCTGGGGCAGTTTGTAAGTTTTCTGATCTGTGCTGCCTATCTGATGAAAAGTAAGACATTCCGCATTTCTGCGGGAAGTTTTCGATTGGATTCCACACTGCTGAAGCGGATTATGGCACTGGGAACCTCAAGTCTTTTGACGCAGCTATCGATTGTTATCATTACTGTCATCAATAATATTCTGTTGGTGCGTTATGGAGCAGAATCGGTCTTCGGTGCAGATATTCCGCTGGCGGCATTTGTCGTTATCATGAAGCTGTTTCAGATTGTGCTCAACATTGCGATCGGCATTGCCGCAGGCGCACAGCCGATTGTTGGTTATAATTATGGGGCGGGGAAATACGGACGTGTGCGGGAATTACTGAAATTGATCGTCGGATGGACGGCCGCCGTGTGTCTTGTCTGTACTGTCCTGTTTGAGGCAATTCCGCAGGTCTTCATCCGTATGTTTGGCGCAGATGGAGAACTGTACACGCAATTTGCGGTCAGCTGCCTGCGGATTTATCTTTCCCTGATTGTGTTTACCTGTGTACAGAAGGTATGTGCTATTTTCCTGCAGTCGATTGGCCATGCCAAAACAGCGGCGCCGCTCTCTGTGCTTCGTGATGTGTTTTTGATCGTATTTTCTCTGGTCGTACCGACATTCGTGGGAGTTACCGGTATTTTCTGGGCGGCTCCTGTGGCGGATATCCTCGCGATTGCCATTACCGCAGTTATTATGATCAGACTTTGGAAGGAACTGCAGCAAGAAGACGGAGATCATGTTTTTGAGGGGGATCTGCCGGAGTTCCCGGCAAAGCAGGGTGTCGTAGTTACGATATCCCGTGAACATGGTTCAGCCGGAAAACGTATCGGCCAGTTAGTGGCAGAAAAGATGGGGATTCCGTGTTATTATAAAGAAATGATTGCAATTGCAGCACATGACAGCGGATTGGCGGAGAAATTTATTTCGAATCTGAACTCTGATGAAAATGCAGTTATGCGGGAATTGTATTTAAGCACAAATGTGGTTCAGGATGCAATCACAGCACAGGATCAGGCGATCCGTAAGCTTGCCGATGCAGGATCCTGTGTCATCGTGGGACGTTCGGCAGACTATGTCCTGAGAAACCATAAAAATGTGGTTCGCATCTTTATTACCGCGCCGGAAACATATCGTATAAAAAAGGTCATGGAGATGTATGGAGATACCAGGGAACAGGCAGGAAAAAGTATCGAGCGTTCCGATGCCGCCAGAAGCACATATTATGAGAGTATTACCAAGAAAAGATGGGGTGATTCCCATAGTTACGAGCTGTGCATTGACAGTTCTATAGGTGTGGAAGAAACAGCAGATTTGTTGGTTTCTTATCTAAAGAAGGTGTCCTGATCAGAATATAATGAACAAAATTAAAATAGTGGGCAGTATATGGAGATTTCTTTGTATACTGTCTGTTTTTTGTCTAATAGGAAATCTCATGGTATTGTAGAATTATATTAAGTTGCATGGTATACTGTTAATATTGTTGTGTGTGACGGGCAGGAGTTTAGAGGAGTGCTTAAGGGCTATGAAGGAATATAATAAAAAAATATTAGTGGCTGAATGTACGGATTAGAGGAGGTTTGAAATGCTTGGCATTTATTTTAGTGGAACAGGTAATTCACGATATGCTTTGGAACTTTTTCTTGGTAAATATGATGAATCATCAAAAGTTTTTGCAATAGAAGATGAAAACATTGTCAGTCACATAAAAAACAATGAAGAGATTGTTTTCAGTTACTCTGTACAGTATAGCAATATTCCGAAAATGCTGAAGGATTTTGTAGACAGATATCAGCATTTATGGCAAGGCAAAAAAATCTTTGTAATAGCAACCATGGGATTATTTAGTGGTGATGGGGCAGGTATTCTGGCTCGC